>JAUWWX010000081.1 GCA_030616665.1 archaeon
GAACAATGCAGCTTGAATGCCCTTTGTCAGGAGAATACCCAACAGGAGCAGTCACAATAAACTACACAGACTTCGCAGGAATACAAAGAACCACAACAATCAAAATCGGCGGGGGGCAAACAGGGCCTCCAGGGTCTCCAATCAACCCATTTCAAATAAGCTCTTGCGCTGAACTACAGGCAATAGAGAATGACCTGAGCGCAAGCTATGTCCTGGCAAGCGACATTGACTGCTCTGAAACAAGCGGCTGGAATGGGGGTCAAGGATTTGTGCCAATAAGCTCTTTCAGTGGAAGCTTGGACGGGCAAGGCCACGCTATCAGCAACCTGACAATCAACAGGCCTGCTTCAAACGACCAGGCAATGTTCAACAATATTGCTTCGGGTGGAGAAATCAAAGACCTTACCCTCACATCTCCAACTATAACAGGCTATAGCGGTGTTGTGGGGCTTGCTGTAACAAACAATGGCACAATTAAAGACCTTACCATCACGTCCCCAACTATAACAGGCGAAGGCAGTATTGCAGGGCTTGCTGCAATGAACAATGGCACAATTGAAAATGTATTAGCAACCAATGTAAGCATTAACGGAACAAGTTTTTATGCAGCCGGCCTTGCAGCCTTCAATAATGGCACAATTAATGGCTGTGGCACAAGCGGCAGCGTGCAGGTAAAATCACATGTCGCAGGCCTGGTTTCTGAAAATGCACAAGATGCTACAATAACAGATTCTTTTTCCACAGCACAAGTAGATGGCGGTGCCTCGGGGACATTTTACGGCAGCGTTCTTGTTGCCAGCAATGAGGGCACAATAAACCGGTGCTACACAAACGGGCTTGTTAGAAGGGTAACACATATAGGAGGAATTGCAGGCTACAATGGTGTCCTTGGAACAATAACCAACAGCTATTCGCAAAGCGTTGTCGACGGCACTGGCAAGTCCAACATAGGGGGCCTTGTCGGTTTGGACTTTGGCGCAATGACAAACTGCTATGCAAGCGGCCCTGTGACAGGCGGCGTTCCTGTAGGCGGCGTTGTGGGCATATCCCCCCCGGGGGCCTGCACTGACTGCTTCTGGGACACGCAGACAACAGGGCAAGCCGCAAGCGACTGCGGTGCAGCAGGCAAGACAACAGCGGAAATGATGCAGCAGGCAACATTCACAACCCCGCCTTCCGACTGGGACTTTTCAAGCATTTGGAACATCAACGAGGGAACAAGCTACCCCTTCTTAAGATAGTTTGGAAAACCAAAAGAAATAATTAATGAAGTGTAGCTAATCTTTTGCGTTGTCAATGGTCAGCAAAAACCTGCGCAAAGAAATCGCCTTGCAGAGGATTTACAGGCTTTTTGAGGTAGCGGAGCAAGAGTTTGGGGAAAATCCGGGGAGGAGCAAGAGGTATGTTGAGTTGGCCCGAAGGCTGAGTAGCAGGAACAAGGCGCCGATTCCTGTAGAATTGAAGAAGAGGTTTTGCAAGAAATGCGGCTCTTTTTTGGTTAGGGGGAAGAATGCCGGGTGGAGGGATTTGGGCGAGCTTGTTGAGATTGAATGCAGGGAATGCGGGTTCTCTTTCAAGAAGGGAAAGGGGGTAAAATAAGAGCATTTTTAAAGCTTTCAGGGGAAAGTGTTTTTTATTGAAGGAAGGCTTTTTTTCGCTCCCTTTTTTGGTTGAGCGGAAAGGGCTCCGAAAGGAGTGTTGAAAAAATGAGTGTTTTTGACGTACCGGTATCTGCCCTGATTAAGGCGGTTGCCTCGGATTTGAAAAAGCAGGGCATTCAACAGCCGGACTGGACATTGTTTGTCAAGACAGGCCAGCACAGGGAAAGGGCTCCCGAGAGCAGCGAGTGGTTTTTTGAGAGGATGGCAAGCGTGCTTTACAGGATTTACAAGCAGGGGCCGTTGGGAACCGAATCCCTGAGGAACTATTATGGCGGAAAGAAACGGAGGGGCGTGAGGAAGCCTCATTTTAGGAAAGCAGGTGGAAAGATTGTTAGGGTTTGCTTGCAGCAGCTGGAAAAGCAGGGGCTTATAAAGAAGAGCAAAAAGGGCAGGATAATTACTGGCAAGGGCCACAGCTACTTGAACCAGAGGGCAAAGGAAGCAGCAGGTTTGGCAATTGAGGGGGAGAAAAAAGCTGCAATGGCAGGGAAAGAGAGGCATGAGGAGAAGAGCACCGAGGAAAAGAGGGTTGAAGAGGAGCTGAAGAAGCAGGAAAAGGCTGCAAGGGATAAGCTAAAAGCCGCGGAAGAGGAAAAGAAGCGAAAGGAAAAGAAAAAGGAGCACAAAGAGGAGAAAAAGGCAGAGGCTGCCTAAAAACGACCGGAAAAAGAGAAATGAGAAAATGAAAGAAGGGAAAAGGGCAGAGGCCAGTTAAAATGGATTACGATGAATTGGGGAAACAGAGGCTGCAAGAATTGAGAAAAAGGCAGTTGGAGGAGCAGGCTGTGCTCGAAGCCGAGGCAAAAATCAATTCTGCTGTAAGAAGCCTTTTGACAGAGGAGGCAAGAACGAGGCTGAACAATGTGAGGCTGGTAAACAAGGAACAGTACCTCAAGGTCGCGCAGGTTATTTTGTACCTGCAGAAAGCCGGGCAGCTGCAGGGAAAAATTAGCGAAGATGAATTGAAGCAGTTGCTTGACAGGATGAGCAGCAAGAGGGAGATAAAAATTAGGCGGAAATGATTTTTTATGGCTAAGAATAAGGATGGAGAATTTAAGCAGTTTTTGGTCAGCAGCAGGAAAAAGATAAGGCCAGGGCTGACAAACGCTCCTGTTTGGGTTCTGCAAAAAGCTGGCAAAAGGATTTGGAACCCGAAGAGCAAAAGAACGTGGAAGGACGCTGACCTCGGAAAGTTGTACAGGAAGAGAAAGCACAGAGAAAAGGCTGCGAGGAGAAGGCAAAAGGAGTAGGAAAGCTATGGCAAAGGAAAAGAAGGGAAAGGGGAAAAAGGAAAAAGTTGAAAGGCGCTTTGTTGTTGGCTTGCATCCTGTGTACAATTGCCCAAGGCCAAGGAGGGCAAACAAGGCAATCTCGCTTTTGAAAGATTTTGCGTTCAAGCACTTCAGGGTTTCGCGCGAGAATGTTTTGATTAGCA
This sequence comes from archaeon, assembly GCA_030616665.1. Classification (GTDB taxonomy): domain Archaea; phylum Iainarchaeota; class Iainarchaeia; order Iainarchaeales; genus JAFCCL01. The sequence goes on from JAUWWX010000081.1 coordinate 3,097, forward strand.
ATGCAGTAAACCAGTTCGTGTGGCAGCGCGGCAGGCAACACGTACCGAGAAAGATTGAAATAAAGGTGGTTTTTTCAGAGGGAAAGGCAAACATCTTCCTCAAGGGAGAGAAGGTAGTGGTTCCAAAAGAGGAGAAAAAGGAGGAGAAAGAGGAGAAAAAGACCGCTGAGGAAAAGGCCACGCTGGAGGAAAGGGAAAGGAAAAAGGAAGAGAAAAAGCTTGCTGAGAAGGCCGCTGAGAAGGTAGCAATAAAGAGGGGCAAGGAGTAGCTTGCCATGAGAATTGAGCTTGGAACGGTAAGGGAAAGCCCCTTTGTTGGCATTTTTGCCCTTGCAACAGACAAGCTTGTTTTTGCCCCAAAGCCTGTTTCAAAAAAGGAGGAAAAGAGGCTGTTTGATGTGTTCGGCACCGAGGTTGTTAGGGCAAGCATTGCAAACAGCTCGCTTTTGGGCGTGCTTTCAGCAGGCAATGCCAGTGGGCTTGTTGTAGGCAGTATAATGGAAATGGAGGAGGAAAACCAGTTGTTGGATGCAGGCATTAGGGTTAAAAAAATTGGCAACATTACAGCTGTTGGAAACCTTCTGACCGTGAACGACAGCAAAGGAATTTGCTCCAAGGTTTTTTCAGACAGGCAAAAAAAGGAGATTGAGCGCTTTTTGGGGGTTAGGCTGATGCAGTCAACTGTTGCCGGTTCAGATGTAGTTGGCGCAAGCGTTGTTGCAACAAACAAGGGTTTTGTTTTGAACAAGATGGCAAGCAACGAGGAAGCCAGAAGAATTGAGAGGCATTTTGGCATACCTGGGGCAAAGGCAACGGCGAATGCTGGCGATGTGTTTGTTGGCAACAGTGTGATAGCGAACTCTTTTGCGGCACTTGCAGGGCTTGCCACAACAGGGTTTGAGCTGGCAAGATTGGACGAAGGTTTAAGGGGATGATTATGGCAGAAGAAAAGGTTTTTTTGGTTGAAGGCGAAATCTTGGAAAAAGGCTTGAAAAAGCCATTTTCAAAAAGGGTTAGTGCAAAAACAGGTTCCTTTGCCTCCGAAAAGGTAGTTTGCCTCTTCGGAAGCAAGAACAAGATTAAGAGAAACAGGATTTTTTTGAGGGAAATAAAAGAGGTGAAAATGGATGCCGGAAAAGAGAAAGGAAGTTAAGGTAAGCGCACAGCAGCTGATTGAAACCTACAGAAGCGACCAGCTCAAGCTTGACAAGATTCAAAGAAGGCAGCAGAGCCTGCAGCAAATCCTCAACGAGATGTTAGTCGCGTATGAATCCATAGAGGAGATTAAGAAAGCAAAGAAAGACGAGAACGTGATGGTTTCCCTTGGTGCAGGGGTTTACGCAGAAGCAAAGATTGCAAAAACTAACTCCGTTAAAAGCAGCCTTGCCGGAAACGTTTTGGTTGACAACCCTGCAAGCAAGGTTCTTAGCGAACTTAAAGATGGAATAGAAAAGGCAAAAAAAGACCTTGCAGCAGTGCAGCTTGAAGGGAGGAAGACAGAGCAAAACATTCAGGGCATTGCAACACTGCTGCAGCAGGGACAAAGGGCAGTACAACAGGCACGCAAAGACACTTCTAACACTGAACCTAGCAGCGTGAGCTAAATTGTTTGACCTTCTCAAAAAAAAGCTCGGAAGTTTTACAAAAAAGGTAAAGGACAGGCTTGAGGAAAAAAGACCTGCCAAGCCAAAGGAAGAAGCTATTTCTGAAGAAAAACCCCTTCCAAAGCCAGAAAAGGCGGAAGAAACAATTGCGGAGAAAACCGAAGCTCTGGCAAAAGAAAAGGCAGAAGAGAAAACCGAAACACTGGCAGAAGAAACCGTGCCAAAGCCAGAGAAAGCAGAAGAGGCCGTGGAAAAGCCCGAGGCAGCCGAAAAACCTGAAGCGCTGGCAGCAGAGCCTAAAGCCAAAGCACGCACAGCAGAAGAGGAGAAAAGGCGGCTTAGGCTAAAGGTTTCAGTCAAGGGCA
>JAUWWX010000048.1 GCA_030616665.1 archaeon
CCAGGTCGTCTACCTTGCTGTTGAATGCTGTACTACTGCTTGAGAGGAGACTAGGATTTTCCGCTATGTCATTTACAAAAGCGCTGTTAACAGCTGCAAGAAAAGCGTAGTTTGCAGCGCTGTAAAGGTAATTCTGCTCGAATAGGATTTCGGCCTTTGCAAGGGCCTTTTCGCTTTCATTCAGGTTGGTTAGCATCGCATCTATGAGGGTAGGCTGGTTCAGCATTGTTCCACTCAAAGCGGTTTTGGCCGACCTTATGCTGTCCTCAGCCCTACTAATGTAAGCAGAGGTTAGGGCTTTCATTGCCTCAAGGTTTTGGCTGAGCTCTATTTGCTTTGGGACAAAGTCAACGCTTGGCTCAGCCCCTGCGTTGATGTCAATTGTCTCAATGTCTGCGAAAGCATAATGTAAGACGTCATCAATGTTGTTTACTTCAACAACCTTAAGGCCCCAGTTTTTCTCTGCGTGGTCAAGGAGGTTTATTGACTTAACTTGGTTGTCTATTTTTATGGTTTGCCTGATTTCACCCGAAGGAATCATGAAAAGCTTTATCCCAATCTTCGCAGCCTCCTTGGATTTTTCAAAAATGCCACCTACGCTGCCAACGCCGCCCTCGGCTGTAATCGTACCAGTCACAGCCACTTCGTCTGGTACAATCCGGTCCTGCAGCATTGAGATTACAAGCAGGGTCATTGCTGCGCCGGCGCTTGGTCCCTCAACCAGCGAGGCATCGCTGGCTATTTCAAAAAAGTAGTCGTACTGGTCAACCAAAGAAGAGTAGTCTCGCGCGGTTTCAACAGCAAGCTTTGCAGTTGACTGAGTGCTTGTTCCAACCAAGGGCTCTATGCCTGCCCACACCTTGCCACTGCCAAGCTTTATGCTTATTGTAAGGTCTGCCGCCAAGGCCTTTCCGTTGTCAGTAACAGCAAAAACCTTTACAGAATCAGATTCGATTACCGCAAAACAGCTTGCCAGCAGCAGTAAAAGGAAAAAAAACGTTAAAGCATTTCTCATGGCAATTAATAGTAGGTTAAATGTGATTTAAATAACTTTTTATTTGAAAAACAGAGAAAAAGCAAAAAACTATCACAAGGATGGAACCTAATAGCACTGCCAACAGTGCCAGACGCCACCGACCCATCAACAGTGCTAAGCACAGTGGAAGACGATGTCGCAAGCGTTTGGACATACGTTAGCAGCAACGACTACAACAACGCAATAGACGGATGGCTGCAATACGACCCAGACGCGCCATGCACAGAAGGAGTACTGGGATGCTTGAGCGAGATGACAGCAGGTTTTGGATACTGGATGAACATGACAGACGCAAACACATTAGAGGGTGGGGGAAACCCGTGGGCAGCTGGAAATATAGCTCCCCCAAGCAGAATAATTACATTCGGATGGAACCTAATAGGTCACTTAGGCGACACAAACTACGCAGTAGGCTGCATATTTGGAAACGAGGGGGGAGAGGCGTTTGAGCTAGGGCCAGATGAGTATCTTGCAACTTTGGCGGTTCCTTGGCTGCAAATAATTGGATACGATGGCACAACCCCGACAGTATTAGAAAAAACGAGTATCTTGGAAGCAAAAAAAGGATACTGGATGGCTACTCGAGGCTTAACAAGCGGGTTAACAGGGTATGGGTATATTTATATTCCAGTTCCACCAATAGGCTATGTCTGCCCAACGTAATCCAATACCTGTTAACAGAGCCGTCTAGGCTATTGTTTTATCCGCTTTTGCAAAATATACAGAAAATTAATCGCAAGCTTCTCCAGTAACCCACATAACATTAGAGACCTGACTTTGCAAGAGACCACTGCCACCAATATCAAAAGTACGGCTAACATAGCCATCATCCATATTCACCCTCTTAGTCCCACACAACCCAGCTGGTTCTGCAACGCATTCGCCGGCAAGGCATTCCATGCCTATTCCGCAGTTTGCTCCGTCTGGAAGCGGCAGGTTGCTGCATTGGCCAAGAGCGCAGCTGTCTACTGTGCAGGGGTTGTCGTCTGTGCAGTCCATTCCTGCACAACCCCTTGGCGGCAGGTTTCCGGAGCAGATGATTTTGGCTTTTGAGGACAGGCCGAACTCGTCAACGTACTCAATGGTTGCGAAGGCGCCATTGTAGTTGCCTGAGGCGTTGGAGTCAAGGTTTTGCACGACAAAAGTGTTTCCAGAGCGGACTGTGCTGGGACTGCAGACAGTGGCAAGGCCACTGTTCTCGTGGATGTCGGTGCCGTCGGTTTCAGAAATGCAGTCGGATTCAAGGGTTAGAGTAGTTCCTGAAACGTTCTGCAAAACAAACTCAATGTTGTCGTCGCCGTAATCAAAAGTAGAGCCCCTTACAATCAGTTTGGTGCTGTTGCTCCTGCACGAGCCCCTTGCGGCAGGCCCGCTTACAACAAACACCAAAGCCGCAATAACAGTTGCAATAACAATCAGCGCCCAGCCATAGGTCATCAAATACTCCAAAGCCATTTGGGCTGTGCCAGTTTTCTTGGGTTTCATTTCCTTTCTCGCCTGCATTGCCTTTCCAAGCGTTTTCAAACGCAGGGCAAGTAAAAGTATTGCGAAGATTCTATTTAATACTTTCTTAGAACAAAAAAATTCGTTTAGCAAAAAAAATGCTTAGCTGTAACCAAGGCTGTGGCGAAAGGCTTGAACCTTCAGTTGAAAACAGAAAAAAGAGAAAAAAAGAGTGAAGGCTCTAGCCAAACAATCCTGCCAGGCCTTCAGCTGCCTCTTCCTCTGTTTTCTTTTCTTCTTGTTTCTTTTCTTCTTTTGCTTCCGGCTTAGCTCCGGCTGTTGCAGTCGGTGCTGCCGCAACTGCCTGCACAGCAGAAGCGTTCTTGATTGCCTCGTCGATATTAACGTCTTTCAGTGAGGCAACCAATGCCTTTACCCTTGTGCTGTCAGGCTTTGCGCCTGCTGCCTCCAAAACCTTTGTCACTGCTTTTTCATCAACTTTTTTTCCTGCAGCGTGCAGCAAAAGCGCAGCGTAGACATATTCCATTTTACTTCCCTCCGTTTGATTTTCTGCTAAAAATTACTCCTTTTTCTTTTCGCCTGCTGAGTTTGGCTTCGCAGGCTCTTCCTTTGCTGGTTTTTCTTCATTGCCGTTTTCAGCCGGTTTCCCTTCCGGCTTTTCCCCTGTTGGCTTCTCTTCCGGCTTTTCCCCTGTTGGTTTCCCTTCCTGCTTTTCCCCTGTTGGTTTCTCTTCCTGCTTTTCCCCTGTTGGCTTCCCTTCTTTGGCTTCTTCTGCCTTGGCTTCACCTTTTAGCCCTTCTGCCTTTTCAGGAATCCTTGCTTTCAATGCATTGGCTTGGTTTATTGCCTTTGCAAGAACAAGCGGGATGGTTTCATTGTTGAGAATGCCTGCTTCAATTGCAAGGCTTTTCGCGTTCTTGAAGCCCTTTGCAATCAGGGCCGGCATTGTTTCCTTTGTGAAGTATGCAACCTCTACTGCGAGGTTGAATGCATCCCTTGCCGCATTGCCAAAGTCTTTCCTTACCTTCCCAGCATCAATGTCCAAGACGTTTGCCAAGAAAACCTGCCCCTTTTCAAGGCAGGCAGCAACCTTCAGGCTAACTTTTACTGGCTTGATGGCAAGCTTTGACAATGCAGCTGCGACACCTGCCGAAATCGTTTCGCCTTTTCTGGCAACAACCTTGTCTTCGGCAATTGAAATGGTTGGGCCCTGTATAACTGTTTTCAGGCCAGCTGCCTTCAGGTCAGACAAAGCAGGCCCTGGAGGAAGCCCTGTGTCTCCAGCCGGTACAACAATATCATCAGGTGCAATAACCCCTGCCTTGGCAGGCATGCTCACGCTGTTCCTTTTCAAGAAAGCGTACAATTCAAAGGGATTCATTTCGCTGAATATTACTGCCACGCTTCCCTTCACATGCTTGGCCAACGCAGCTGTGTCAGTTTTTGACTGCTTTAAGGCCCTGGTAAAGACCCTGGTCTTGCTTACTTTTATGACTGCTTTTCCCTGCAGCCTTTTCCTCAATTCTTTTGCCAGGGGAGCAGGAAAGTTTTTAAGCGATGCAACTGCTATGACTGGGTATTTGTCAGCAAGTTGCTGCAATAGCTGTACTTGTGATTCCTTCCACTTTCTTGAATGACTAGTCATTTTTGGCTAGCCCCCTTTGCTGTTGCAAGCTTTATTGGCGGACCCATTGACTCCTTTACAAAAATTGACTTGATGTTCTGATGCTTTCCTGGCAGTTCTTTTGTAACCGCGTCAGCGATAGCCAATGCGTTCTCGCTTAGTTCTTCGTCCTGCATCTTTTCGTTGCCTATAACGCTCTGCACCAATGGCATGAACTTGCCTTTCTTGTTGGTAACCCGCGTAACACTGCCAGCCTGCTTCAGTATCTGCTCAATAATTGCCTTGTTTGGCTTAACAGGCTTTGGCATCTTGCCTTTTGGTGCGAGCTGCTGCCCCAAATACTTTCCAACCGGAATCATCGTGGGGCCTTCTGCCAAAAGGAGGTCGAAATCAGAGGCAATAAGGGCAATTTCTTTCTTGCTGAGCTTTTCTATTTCGCGTTCCTCTATAATCCTGTCAAAATCCTCTTTTACTGACTCAATAAACGCCTTGTCCTTTGCAAAAAGAAGGCTTTTTCCACTGCCCTTTTTGCCTGTAGCATGAGGCATGTTTACCTTGACGTCAACCTGGTTGGCTGGCTTTTTTGTGTCAAGTCCCTTGAAATTTATGATTAGCTCAATTGACTGAACGAATTTCCTAGGCTTGCTTTTTTCCCGCATTTCCTTCAAAGCGGCCAACACGTACTTCTTTTGCATTTAGGGGTTACCTCCCACAGTGCCCCTCCCAGGGAAAGGATGTGGTTCAAGCGGAGTCAGAAAAAGACTCACTTAATATGAAAGAATTCCACTGAAAGCTTTAAAAAAGAATTCTTTCTGGGGCTCAGCCCTGCAGTAACGAATCAAACTTCCCTTCGTCAATTTCCTTTAGGCTTTCCTTGGCCGGCTTTCCCTCTACCTTTACGCCCATGCTGTTGCAAACCCCTATAATCTCCTTTGCAGCACTCTTAATTTTGTACGAGGCAAGGTTCTCAATCTTCATCTCCGCTATTTTCTTGACCTGCGCCATTGAAAGGTTTCCCTTGAATTCGGTCCTGGGGTTTGAGCTTCCCTTTTCCAAGCCAAGCTCCTTTTTTATCAAAGCAGAGGTTGGCGGACTTCCCACACTTATCTCAAATGTCTTGGAGGCAACGTCGACAGAAACAGTTACAGGAACCTTCATTCCTGCATAACTCTTCGTCTTTTCGTTTATCTGGTTGACGACCTCGCCGATGTTCACTCCCAACGGCCCAAGTGCTGGCCCAAGTGGAGCGCCTGCACTGGCTTTGTTGCCTTCAACCAAGACCTTTATATCCGGCATTTTGAAATCACTCCTTGATTATCCTAATGTGCTCTGCCTTTATTGTTACAGGGATCTTGACCGCTGCCTCAAGCAATTCAACTGTTACCTCTTCCTTTGTCGGGTTAACCCTCAGGACTTTGGCCCTTTCGCCCTTGAACGGCCCTGCAATTAGCTCGGCCTTTGCCCCCTCGGTAATGGACTGCATCAAGGGCTTTGATTCAAGCAGGCTGCTCAGCTCCTCAATTTTGACAGCGCCCTTTACAATGCCTTGGCCCTTTATATGCGGCGTGTTCGTAATGCCCCTCCTTACAGTCAACTCGTCCTGCGCCTCTATGAGCACATAGCCCTTTAGGCCTGGAATGACGTTGATGCTGTAGATTGGCAGTTCCTCTGATTTTATCCTGTTCGTAATGATGTCTACTACCAAGCTCTCTTGGCCGACCGTTGTCCTAATTGGAAAAATCATTTTGACACCATTTGCTTGTTTTAGGCATACTCTTCAATAAAAGCAAAAAAAATCAAAGAAAGGAGGAATTAGAATCCAAAATTCCTTTTCCTTGAATAATTTTTGGGCAAGTAAGAATTAAAAAGCTTTGCAAAAGCCTTTTTTTCTTCTTGGAAAAAAAGCCTTGGGAAAAAAAGCAATTGCTCCGCAATTGCAAAAGCCTTGGGGAGAAAAACCTAACGGAAAAAAGCCTTTTAGCTGGGCAGCTTATATCAGGCCAGCAAATGAAAAGATTAGGTAAATAATGTAAGCGATTATGGAGATTATGATTATGCCAATGCCTGTTACCTTTGCCATTGTCTGGAACTCGGGCCAGTCTGGCTTTTTTGCAATAGTTAAAACCCTCTTGCTGCTTGCCAAAAACCTGCCAAGCTTTTCCCTTAACCTGCCAAGCTTTTCCCTTGCATTCAGCTGCATTAAAAGCATCACCTTAATTAAAGAGAATTAAAAAAGAAAAAGGTTTTAAAAGCAAGCAATTGCGCGGAAAAAATCAATTTAGCCGGTAAAGTCTATGCCCAGATCAATTGGTTCCGACAAATCAATCTTGTCAAGGTCTTGAAGATAGGGGAACTTTCCTCCCGCAATAACAACCATTGCCTGAATCTGGTTCCTTGGCAAATTTTCGTCAATCATTGCGCCCCAGATTATGTGGGCATCGGCATTAATCTTGCTGCTCACCGTTTCCACAATCATCTCGGCCTCCCGCAAAGTCATGTCGGCCCCGCCAATGACGTTCACCAAGGCACGGTTCGAGCCGCTGATGTCCACGTCAAGCAGCG
>JAUWWX010000094.1 GCA_030616665.1 archaeon
AACAGTTCCAGGGTAGACTGTTGACTCAATGATTACAAGCTTTCCGGCTGAAACATAGGGGGCAATGGCTTCACAAGCTGCCTTGACAAAGCTTAGATCAGGCTTCTGGCCGACTGCAGGCGTCGGAACGCATACAATTATTATGTTGCTGTCAGGCAAGGCCTTTTTTGGCGAGGTTTCAGCAGATATTTTTCCCTTGAGCCTTTTCAAGTCCCTTTCCAGGGCTTTATCCCTTATCGGGCTCTTTCCCCTATTTATCAAAGCCACCTTTTGCCCACTTAGCTCAAGCCCTTTTACCTTAAAGCCCTTGTCTGCACAGAGGCAGGCAAGAGGCAGCCCGACATAGCCCAATCCAACAATGCAAACAGTTTCCATTTTCAAACAAACCCAAAGAAGGGAGGCAAGTAACCCCAAAGAAAAAAATGAGCCTAAGGAAATTTAAAGCGGTTACTTTGTGAGGATTGTACTAAAGAATTGCCAGCTGTTTTTTGTTCGGGGCAATGGACTCGAACAAATCGGTAGCATCGAAGATATTAAAAGCAGTTGCCAAGACAAAATAGGCATAAAAAAGTTGGAGGGAAGAGCAGGACTATGGAGGGCAGGATTGAAGCCATGGCGCAGACAAAAGGCGGGCACAAGGCTGAGGATGGCAGTGGCTGGATAGACAGCAAAGAATGGGTCAGCGGGAAGCAGAAAGACGTCGAAAAGGGGTCAAAGCATTTCCGCGACCAAGTCAGCAATGTTAAACAACTCGCAAACGTGAACAAAAACGATTTTTTGATGATTATCGGCTGCTTCACAGGGAAATACAACTGCATCTTTTCAAGAACCTGCAAAACCGTGGGAGTGGACATAAACCGCTTTGCATTAGACGTTGCGGAGGATTACTGCAAAAGAAAGGGGAATCCAAAAAACTGCTCTTTTTTCCTCAGGGAAAAGCCGCTGGATGAAATGTTTAAGGGAAAAACTTTCACAAAGGTTTTAATGATTGACACAACAGAACACATGCTAAATGAAGAGCTTGAGAAAACCCTGAGCGAGATAAAACCAATTATGGGCATGAAATCTGAATTGGTCATTTATACCCCGAACAGGGGTCATTGGAGCGAATGGTTGAGGGCAATCGGCATTAGTCGCATTGGAGGGCACATAAACCTGAAAAAACCCAGCGAGTTAAAGGAATTTGTTGAGCAAAACGGTTTTTTTGTAAAGGAATTTTATTTGAAGCCAAGCACTACTCCGCTGGCTGCAATAGAAAAAATGCTTCCGCTCCAGTTTTTGAAAAAAAGAATCTGCCTGAAAGCCGTAAAAAAGCGGTAAATGAGTTAGGCGCCGTTTCCTTTTTATTTAGGCTCAAAAACAAGCGCGTAATGGAAAAACTTGTACAGGGGCGGTGTCATTTCAATGGTTTCGCCCAGCCCATAATTGTCTTTGATGAATTGGTCAACAAGCGCCAAACCGGAGAATGCATCCCCACTGTCCCTTACAAAGTAAACTATAAACCTTGGGTTGTTTTTCAAAAGTTCATCTATTGTCTGCTGTTGCTCTATTTCACTGTATTCATGAAAAAAAGCGAGCCGCCTTGTAGCGGGCTTCCTTTGGCTTAGGAAGTAGAGCTCGGGGGAAGCAGGCAAAACAAGAATGCTGTCATTCTCCCCACTGTTTTCTTTTATGTAGGACGCAACCTCTTCTATGCCGCGAAAAGAGTACTCTTGCGATAGGAAAGCATACTGAAAGAAGAGGGCAGAAGCAATTGATGAAACCAAAATAAACAGTGAAAAGATTGCCAGGCCTTTGTGTGCGGGTTTCCTTAGGCCAGTATAGATTACCGCACCAGCCGCGACAGAAGCAGCCGGAAGTGAGGGGAGCAAATGCATGCAGCAGCCCCTGAAGGGAAAAGTGTTTGAAAAGGCAAACAAAAACCAGAGCAGCAGCAAAATTATTTCAAAGGGTTTTTGCTTCAGAGGCAGGAAACCCTTGTGGGACATCCACAAAAGCATTGGGATAGGGGAAAAGGCCAGAACCGCAACAAGGACCCTTGTGTCTAACACAATCTGGAAAAAAGAACCCAGCATGCCAAGGGGAAACAGCATTAATTGAATGAAATCAGGCAAGGTATTAGTGGCAAGCAGATACAGTAAAAAAAGCAAGGGGATTGCAACAAAGCCGCTTAATGCAATTGCGGCAGGTCTAGGAAAAGCAGCTTGTTTTTTCTTAAAATAATTGAACAGGAAAAGGAAGCCCAGCATGCCAAGCGCAAAGGGCAGCATGGTCTGCTTGAAAATTATCATCATTCCAAGAAAAAAGCACCCGGCAAAAAGCTGCCTTTCTTTGCCCTCCTCAAAAAGGTAGCTGTACAAAAACAGTACTGCGATACTGGCAAAAAGCGCAAGAAACGGTTCTATTACCGCAATGTATGCTGAAAACTGCACGCTCCAGAGGGCATAAAACAAAGCGGAAAAAAGAGCTGCCCTTTCCCCAAACATTTTTCTCGCAATTAGAAAGACAATAAATGTTTGCGCACAGGCAACTGCTGCCATAAGCATTCTTGCTGTCAGCATTGAAGCACCAAACAGGGAAAAGGCTGCCGCTAGCACAAACTCTATTCCAGGCGGCTTTGGGGAAAGCATGTCAACATATGGCAGTGCGCCGCGTGAGATCAGCCAACCAGCGGTAGTATACCTTCCCTCATCCAGAAACGGCCTCTGGCCAACCAGGTTGGCCAACAGCAGTGCTTGAAGGAAAAAAACCAAGAGTAGGGCAAGCAGGGTTTTCTTTGCAATCATTCAAACCAGACAACACAGGCTTATAACCAGTTAAAAAAACAATAACCGCTTTGGCTTTAATACTTTATTTTGTCATTGTTGTACCAATTCCAAATTGCTTTTTTATTTGTTTCGTTACTGAGCATTTTAACTGCAGGAAACGGCGTTGGAAATTTTTAACAGACTAAAAAGGGCCAAAAAGAAGTTGATGGGTTTGGAAGTCAAGGAACTTGTTTTAGCATTTGCAGCATACCTCCTGATATCGGCTGTTGTAACCTATCCACTAATATTCAATTTTTCTTCAATGGTATTTGGCACGATTGGAGACCCAAACATTGCGATAACAGCAATTGACGTGCTCGCCAAAAACAATTTTTTGCTGACAGGAAACAGCATAACGCAAAATTTTGGAGCACCGTTTGGAACAGACGTCAAGCACTTTCACTTCGTGCCATTTATCGTGTACCTGCTGGCACCAATCTCGACAGTAATAGGGGCAACTGTCGCATACAATCTGATTCAATTCCTGAGCCTGCCGCTTGGGGCAATAGCTATGTACCTGTTTTCCAAAAGGTTTGTGAAAAGCCGGTTTTGTTCATTTATTGCAGGGTTTCTGTTTTCGTTCTATCCCCTGCACCTGCAGAACACAGTAATGACAACCCTTATGAAAAGCCAGACTTGGGTAATTCCACTGTTTGTCTTTGCACTCATAAACTTTGACCAAAACAAAAACAAGAAAAATGCCTTTTTGCTTGGAATTACAGGCTTTGTAACCGCGTTCTTCTCCTACTACCATTTCTTTTTTGCCCTGCTGTTTACGGCAATTTTCTACATCTACAAGGTAATGAAAGACAGAACCATTGCATTTGACAAAAGAGACCTAAAATGCTTTGCGATTGCGATAATTGCCTTCTCAATTCTTTTCCTTGCCTTCATAGCGCCCCTTTTATTCCAAGCAAGGGAAGCAGCAGGCAGCGCCCATGCATCGCTTTTTGCGGAAGATTACACAACTCTAATGAAAGCGGTTTACAGCTCAGCCTACCCAGAACATTTTGTAATACCACCAGCACAACACCCACTATTTGGGCAAATCACCCTGCCTCTGCTCTACAAGACAAAGGTCGGACTAAACTTTGGGTCAATAGCCTTGTACATTGGAATAACCACCTTGCTGTTCGCAGCATACGCCCTCTTCAAAAAACGCAATGACAAAAAAATCGATTTCCTTTTGTTCAGCGCAATAGCCCTTTTCATTCTTGCAACAGGCCTCTTTTTGAGGTACGTCAACCTCTTTGGAATCAAAATAGCGGTTGCACCACTCGCTGTTGCAATTTATCTCCTCTACATTGGGAGAAAACGGCTTGCCCTAGCCTGTGTCGGAATCAGCGCAGCGCTCATTTTCCTGCCATTGCTTTACCCAACGGCCATTCCGGCACTGGTTGACGTGGGAAGCAGTGTAACAGGGATTGACCTCGCAGCCTTTTCGCCTGAAGAAATAATAGAGCATCTGGACAAGTACAACTCGTTCCCCATTCCAATGCCATCGCTGCTGACATACAGCCTGATGCCTGCCTTCAGGGGCTATGCAAACCTTGCCCTCTGGGTAATAATGTTTGTTTCGCTTATCGCGGTTATTGGAATAGAAAAGCTTGCCTCTAGTGTAAAAGACTTGAGGAAGAGGCACCTGTTCCTCGCAATAATTTTCTGCATCATGCTCTTTGAATTTCTCAACGTGCCGCCCCCAAGGACAACAGACATTTCACAGATTCCAGAAGAGTACGCATGGCTGAAACAGCA
>JAUWWX010000113.1 GCA_030616665.1 archaeon
CCACCGGCGGCATTGAAAAAAAGCTCAAGATTCTGCACTCCTTGCTCTTCTGAGAAAAAAATATGCGAATTTTTTTCGTTGTCCATGACGATTTGTGCAGTATAAAGGTCGTTTTTCCGGAACAGGCTGCTGCCAATTGTTTCAACATCAAATCCTGCGAGGTGCAGCCCGCTCCGGGAAGCAGGGAACAATTTTTCAAGATTCCACTGTTTTGGCTTTATTCCGTAATGCAGCAAGCCGCGGGGTATTACAGGAACCTTCACTCTGCACCACCCGCAGCCTCTCTTACAGCGACGTGCCGCTCGTCCAATGAATAATTTATATACCATTCGCCGTAAAGCCCGGCGGCGTGCCTTGCTGTGTTAAGGCGTGAAAGCAGTTGTTTTATGTATCGTTCAAGGCTGGCTTCCCTGAGGGCGTAATACGCCTGAAATTCATGAAAAGAAATATTCTGCCGCTGCCATATCTTATAAATATTTATTAGTGATTGATTTACTGCCAGCCGTGTTATGTTGGGGGCAATACGCTCTTCGGCGTCGGAAAGGTTTGTCGCATCAACCTGCAGGACAACTGTAACTCGCACAGTATAATCTGCCGAATCCTTCCAGCCTTCAAATTTTCCTTCAACTTCTTTTTCGGATATGTTGAACAAATCCCGCGTTAACGGATGTTCATTAAAATGCAGGCTTGCCACGCAACTGCACCCCCAACGTGTCTTATCTTGAAAACTCCTATAAGGAGTTTTCTACGATTTTCAAAAACACTACTATGTTTTTGACAAGCCTTGAAAAGAGGAACAAAAAATAAGAGGGCGCGCCATGGGGAACGCCCTCCAATTTCAGGAATGGTTTTTCTGAAAGGTTGTATGGCTCAGTTGAAAGTCAGGAAATCCACGCCGTTCTTGTTTGTCATGCTTTGGCAAACAACTTCTTTTCCGACAAGCTCTGAATAATGCTTTACTTTCATCTTTTTCAGGTAAAGCCCGAGCTTTGTGTTCTTTCCCCAGCCGGTGTTTCCTTCATCGTCTTCCTGCAAGCCGAAAATCCTTGACCCCCTGAGTTCAATGGGCTTTTTCCCGCCTTCAATTGTGTCAACGATTTCAGTCTGCACTTTGACGTAGTAACCGAACTTTCCTTTATGTTCGGTTACCTTTTCAATGTCTACCTTGTTGCCGACGTATTTGCTGACATCAATTGTCGGCAGCTCAATTTCACCGGTATTTTTAAGGTGGACTTCCTCATCTTTTCCGCTCTCGTCAAATTCAGTTTCTGACATAGTTCATTCCTCCATTTTGGTTTTACGGCTTCTGCATTTTCACTGCTTTCGCCGTTTCCCGTTTTCCGGGCTTAATATAATAGGGTTTCTCTTTATAAAAACGTATCTTTTCTTGTGAGTAAGTCCGTTCATGCGAAAAAGATAGGTTTATAAAAACGTTAACAGAATAATTAGTAGCGGGAGCGGGCGTTATTGCTGAACCGATACAACGGTGCTTGCAAGGCTGGCAACTGCGCCTTCTTCCACAACTGCGAGAGGTGAAAACAATTAATGGATAAAAGTGAATTGAAGGATTTGCGTGCGAAATACCCCAAAGAGCACTATGACGTAGTTGAAAAAGACGGCAAGCTCACAGTAACCACGAAAAAAGCGGTTATATGGCTGCCTAAAAAATTTTTCAAAGGCCTGCCTGTTGGCAATCCACAAAAACTCTCAGACCGACTCTTTTGCATGATGAGCAACAACATGATAGACGAGCACCATTTTATCCGCGAACAAAAAGTTGTGACGTTAAAATGTGCGAGAGAAATTGCTGCCAATGCAAGCCAATACAAAACAACGCGGCAGGCATACATTATGGCCTTGCTTGAAGAACATAAAAACAATTGTGGAGAGTGAAAAAATGGCAAGCAGAGCAACAAGGTTTGAGGAACAAAAAGCAAAGATTGAAGATGCCAAACTGGAGCTTGAGGCATTAAAAGAGGAATTGGAAAACTGGAGAGATGGCTTGGAAGGGACAAATCTTAAAAATTCCTCAAAGTTTGAAACAATTGAAACTGCCATTGAAGAATTGGAGAGTATTATTCAATCGCTGGAAAACGCAGCAGAAGTAGAGATTGACTTTCCAGCAATGTTTGGGTGAAGATTGGAGAAGTTAACTAAATGGGTAGGAGGGGGCATTGTAGGCATTGCACGTGGAGATTTGCAGGAAAAATATGCATGTCCCCATCTGCAATGAAAGTTACTGACAAAGGCAGGTTAATACCAATGAAAAACACCGCAGTCAAAACAGTTAAAAAGTTTTTTGACAGAAAAGTCGGCGGTGGACAAACATTGTGAGCTGGGACGGTTGCTTTAATTATACTCATTCAAAGGATAAATTGCGTGGAATTTCTGATTTTATGAGGAGGCGGAATACATGTTGACAGATGCAGAAATCCTTAAGAACATGAAATCTGGAGAAATAACAATCAGCCCGTTCAAGCGGCTTAACCTCGGCGCTAACAGCTATGACTTGAGGATTGGAGACAGGATACGCAGCCTGAAATATAATAATGCTAAAATAACAATTGATTTGACTGCCGAAAACCAGTATAATTTTTATGATATTGATTTGCCATACATGCTCTTGCCGAAAGAACTTATCATATTCACATCTAAAGAAGTTGTCGGATGCCGGTGCGAAACGCTTGGCTTGCTTTCACCCCGCTCCAACCTTTCGCGTAGCGGGTTGATATTCCAGTTTTCGCAGCTGCTTGACACTGGATTTAAGGGCATTGTCTCGGGAGTGATTTATAATCCAATGGACGCTTCTTTTTGGATACCCAAAAACCTGCGAGTCATGCAGATAATGTTCACACGCGTTCCCGGCGAGTTTTTTAAAAGATATAATGAAAGGAAGTGGAGCAAGAACACAAACCAGTTCAAGATTGAAGATATTAAATACAAGCCGGA
Organism: archaeon; assembly: GCA_030616665.1. Classification (GTDB taxonomy): domain Archaea; phylum Iainarchaeota; class Iainarchaeia; order Iainarchaeales; genus JAFCCL01. Next base: position 2,950 of record JAUWWX010000113.1, read on the forward strand.
CAAGGAATGGAGGCGGGCAGATGCCAAACTATGAAAAACGCTGCGCGAAAGATTTTGAAGAGGCGACTGCTGCAATCCGGGGCATTGCGTTCAACGCAAAAATACCCGTGCTTTCAATGATAGCAATACTTGAATTAACAAAACACGATTTATTGTCAAGCCCGCGCTTAATTTCAATGAAAACAGAAGATGTAAAAAGGTTTTTTGCCGCCGTGCAGAAAAAGGCAGATGAAACACACACAAGCAAAGGAGTGAGTTGAATATAAACAGACAACGGTGGTAAATTGATGAGAGGGATTATCACAATGGGGAATGCAAAAAAATGCTGCCTTTGTGGTGGCATCTATTCAGGCTACGGGCACAATCCGCAGCCTTTTGCTGAAGGCAGGTGTTGCGCTATATGTAATTTTGAAAAAGTAATACCTGAGAGAGTGAGATTGTTTGGCGCAATACGACGATAAGCTGAAGCGGGACGCGGGACAGCATAGCCTGTATGGAGGAGAGTGTGAACGCTGCCCTGCCCTTGCCGTATCCCGGAAACAGGTTACTTACGGCTACGGGGCTACTCCAAACGCCATAATGTTCGTAGGAGAAGCCCCGGGGTAGCGAGGCTGCAATATAACGGGCATACCGTTTACAAGAGACCGGTCGGGGCGGTTCTGGCAGTTTGTGTTACAGAAAACCGGCTTTGAGTTTGAAAAAGTCTACACTACGAACATGTGCAAGTGCTCGCCTCCTATGAACCGG
>JAUWWX010000122.1 GCA_030616665.1 archaeon
TGTTGCTTATAATAACTAACTTGCACTCACCTTTTAAAACACTTTTCTCTACCTGCCTTTTCCCAAACATGACCTTTCCGCTATCCACAGCCCTTCTCAATTCCCTCCCCGCATCTATTGCCATTAAACCTTCACCTACTTACCCTTCATAATCACTTCAACCCTGCCAGTGCCAACCCTAACAGGCTGCCCCACAATAATGTTCTCTACCACACCAAGCAGCTCGTCCCGCTCACCCTTGAAGGCTGCGTCCAGCAGGTGCTTCACTGTTTCCTCAAATGCAGCCCTTGCAAACGGGCTTTTCTTCTCCCTAGTTATACCCGTCCTCACAATGCCCTTAATTCTCCCGCCAAAAGTCATCATGTCCGCCAACAGCATAAGGTGCCTCAAGTCAACCAAAATGCCGTTCTCGTCCAAGGTCTTCCTAAGCTCGTTGAAAATCATTGTCCTTCCTGCCTCAATTCCAAGCACGTCACTTACCTCCATTATGTCGTTTGTGATTGTCTTCTGCACGTTGACCTCAGGAAGCTTCAAAATCGCTTTCAGGTTGCTTCCGCTTGTCTTGATTACAAACTCTCCGTTTTCCCAAACAACCAAAACCTTTTCAATGCCTCTCGTGCCGTGAATCCTGCTATTCAAGAGTTTAAGGAAATTCCTCCTAATTCTCAGCAACGGCTCTCTCTTTGAGAAAACGAAGTCTACACTCAGTTTCCTCTGCCTTGCCTTTGCATTCTTAAGGCCCTTCTTCAACTTGTCGATAAGTTCCCTTTCATCAAGCCCCCTTTCCTTTATCTCCTCAGGTAAGAGCGAAACCAGAACCCTTTTTACAGAAAAGTCCTCCCTCACCTCGCTTATATCTGAAAAACGTACGTCAATAAGGCTCTTTGCAAACCTTTCCGCTTTGCCCTTGTCTTTTGCCAACAAGGGCTTTAGGAAAATGGACATCGTGGGATATTTTGCCTTGCTTCTCCCGTCAACAATTTCTTCAACCCTTTGAATTCCGCTTCCAACGCTGACCTCTGCGGCGCCTGCATAATGCTTTGTCCTCAGCGTAAGCTGTGTTCCAGGTTCACCCAAACTTTGCGCAGCAATAATGCCAACCGCCTCACCTGGCTCGACCATCAACTCTTTGTATTTTTCCTCAATGTGCTTTGCCAGCAAATCTGCCTTTTGCTTACCCATCTTCCTGCGCTCGACAACTAGCGCAATCTGGTCAAAAATGCTTTTCGGCAAGGGTAGGCCTTCCCATGGCTCGACAGGCACGGCTTTCCTTTTAACAATCTTCTCAGCCGGCTTCTTTGCCTCGGCCTTCCTCGGCTCCCTTTTGCCAGTTTTTCTCTTTCCAGATTTACTGTCCTTCTTTGCCATAAGCTTAACCTTCACTCCTTAAGCTTTTCCGCTTCGCTTTCAACATCGATATTCTTCCCCCTGATTGTGTTTTTCGGGAATACGCCGTCCTCACCGTAAGTATACTGAACCAAATCTGATGAGGCAGTCCTAACAGTGTTGTCATTGGTTACAACCAAATCCTTCAAACTGTTTGCAAGCCTCCTGTAGAGATACCCGCTTACCTTTGTTGAAACGCCTGTATCAACTTCGCCCTGCCTTCCACCCATGCTGTGGTAAAAGTATTCCTTTACATCCATCCCATTCATAAAGTTTGACTTGATGAAACCCCCTGCCAGCACACCAACATCGTCCCTTTCATTCAGCGTAATAAGCCTGTTCGAAAAACCCCTCTTTGGCCTGCCCTCTCTCACATTTGCTTGGCCCCAAAAGCCTGCAATGTTCATCAGGTTTAGGCTGCTTCCCCTGCTTCCACTCACAATCATAACCATTGCGTTAAGCTTTGGCTCTTCTCGCAGTATGGGGCCAAGCTTTTCCTTCATGATAAGGTTCGCTATCTTTTTCTTTGTCTGCGCTGCAAGCTCCATCATCTTAATTTCAAAACTCTCTTCAAGGCTTTTGCCTGGCAGGTGCTCCAGTATACCCCTCTTGAACCTGTCAGTTAGGGATTTGCCATTTGCATACATCTCATCAACAGCCCTGTCCTTTGCTTTCATAATCGCGTTGCTTATCTCATAGTCGTCAAACCCTGTAGTCATGCCCTTTTTGGTCAACAACTCGGCGACAATCCTGTTTACCTTGTTGTAAAAGCCCTCTATCACACCGCTTTCATAGTTTCTTGCAAGCGCATCAATCAGCCTTCCGCTCACCTCGCCAAGGCTCTGCTTGTCCACAACCCCGCATAACAGCTTTCCGTTCCTTATCCTCAAATAAGCGTCATGGGGGCACTTTTCCTTTACGCAGTTCTTGCATGGTTTGGTTTTCTGGATAATCTTGCACATGTTTGTCTTGTACTCAAGGCTCAAGTCCTTGGGAAGCATCTGCGAAAAAACAAGCTTTCCGCTGTAGTTCTTCCCCCTATCAGGCTTTGGCAGCGTTGTCAGTCCCATCTTGAAGAAATGCTGCATTGCTTCAGGTCTGCTGAACTCTGTTGCCTTCATGGTCAAGACAAAGACACCGCTGACGCCATCCTCCTCCAAAACTATTACCGGCGCGCCATACCTTGGGCTAATAACCTGGTCTCTTACAGACATCAGTTCAATGGCTTCGCCCTTTCCCTCCTCTGTCTGCGGCACGTGAATGTTCATTTCATCCCCGTCAAAGTCCGCATTGTACGGCTTGCACACAGTTGGGTTGATTCTGAGTGTTTTGCCATCCATAACCCTGACCTTGTGGGTCATCATGCTAAGCCTGTGCAGGCTTGGTTGCCTGTTGAACAAAACAATGTCCCCGTCCTGCAACTTCCTTTCAACCCTGCTCCCAACATCAATCTCTTCAGCAATCTCGTCCTTATTGGTCTCGTCCACCTTCTTCTTTGTTTCGTCAGGCCTTATCACGTACACAGCCTTGTTCGTTTCCTTTACCATTTTCTGCAACTGTTTCTTGTTCCATTCCGTAACCCTCTCCATAACAGTTAATTCGTTGGCAATCTTCCTTGGAATGCCGACCTCACAGATTCCAATGAAGGGGTCAGGCGTAACGGTTGACCTTGCAGCAAAATTAACCCTCTTTCCAGTCAAGTTATGCCTAAACCTGCCCTTCTTCCCCTTCAGCCTCTGCACTATAGTCCTCAAGGCCCTCCCACTCCTATGCTTTGCAGGCGGAACGCCAGCAGTGTTGTTGTCAAAGTAGGTTGTAACATGGTACTGCAATAAATCCCACAAGTCCTCAATAATAAGCTGTGGCGCTCCAGCATCGATGTTGTCCTTCAGCCTCAAATTAATCCTAATTATGTCCACCAGCTTGTGCGTTAAATCATCTTCGCTTTTTATTCCTGATTCAAGCGTAATGCTTGGTCTTATCGTAATTGGCGGCACAGGCAAGACCTTCATGACAAACCATTCAGGCCTAACAAGTTCCGAGTCATATCCAAACA
>JAUWWX010000025.1 GCA_030616665.1 archaeon
GCAAAACTGAAAAAACACAAACTATTACTTGTTTGCCTAACATAGCTTTTTAATATACATTCATGCTTTCTTGTTTTGGGATGCCTGCTAAAAAAGCTGTTGGAAAGAGTGTGCCGGCTCTGTTGAGAAACTCAAAATTTTTCCTTTTTCGGCTGAAGGGGGCCTTTCAAAGGGCTGTTTCTGGTATTCCAAAAGAGCCCCCAAAAATTTTGATGGAAAGACGGCGCAGAGGATCCCTGGACAGAATTCAGGAGAGGGATTGGAGCAAAAATAAGCTTGGGCCAGCCTTTCTTAAAAAACCAGAGCCCATGCAAATGGCTAAGTTTTATGCTTCATCGGAGGCTTCGGGCACGCCAGAAGCCTATAAAATGCACAAGCTGCTTGAACAAAAGATAAGGCGCTTGATAAAGGCAAGGCCCTTCAGGGAGTATGGTTTGGTCTTTTTGAGGGGTGAAAGCGGTGCCTTTTATTTAAGGCTGCGCGGCCTTTCTTCAGACAGGCCTGTCTTCATTAGGGTGGACAAGCCAGAAATAGCAAGGGCAATAGGGTTTTTATTCAAATAGAATTGCTTTTTCAGCAATAGCTTTTTAATAAATTGTTGAATCAAATTAGGGTATAAGGTGGGCTTGATTGGCTAAGCTGATTCTTGGGGTTCTGGCAAGCACCAGGGGAACTGACCTGCAGGCAGTGATTGACGCTATTGAGGCAAAGCAGCTTGACGCAGAGATAGCGTGCGTGGTAAGCAACAAGCAGGAGGCCTTTGCCTTGCAGAGGGCAAAAAAGCACGGAATTGAGGCAATTTTTTTGAACCCAAGGGAATTTGGCAGCAAAGATGCCTTTGATGAAAAGGTTGTGCAATTGCTGAATGAAAGGAATGTTGAATTGGTTCTGCTTATTGGATACAACAAGTTTTTGAGCGAGCCTTTTCTCAATGCCTTCAGGAACAAAGCAATGAACATCCACCCAAGCCTGCTGCCCTCTTTTAAGGGATGGGACAAAAATGTCCACCAACAGGTTTTGGATGCTGGCGTCAAGCTAAGCGGATGCAGTCTTTTCTTTGTTACTGCAGAGCCTGACAGCGGCTCGATAATTGCGCAGAAAGCAGTTGCTGTTTCTGAGAATGAGACTGTTGATTCGTTGAAGGAAAAGGTTCAAAAGGCAGAGCAGGCAACCATTCTGCAGGGCATTAGGCTGTTCCAGGAGGGCAGGCTAAAGGTGGAAGGAAGCAGGGTGAGAATCCTAAAATGAAAAAGAAGCTTGCATTGATTTCTGTTTCAGACAAAACTGGGTTACAGGCACTTGTCAAGGCGCTTGAAGGCCATGGCTTTGAAATAATTTCAACCGGCGGAACAGCAAGGGCGATTGAGGGCTTTGGAGTAAAGGTAACCCCTGTTGAGAGGATGACAGAATTCAAGGAAATACTGGACGGCAGGGTCAAGACACTGCATCCAAAGCTGCATGCCGGAATTCTTGCCCTAAGAGACAGCAAAAAGCATATGCAGCAGTTGAGGGAAGCCAACATCATGCTGATTGATTTGGTTGTTGTAAACCTATACCCTTTCAGGAAAACGATTGAAAGAAAGGCTAGTTTGGAAGAAATAATTGAAAACATTGACATTGGCGGGACAACCCTTATCAGGGCAGGTGCAAAAAACTTTCAGGACGTGGCCGTTGTGGTAAACCCAAAGCAGTACAGTTTGATAATTGAAGAGCTTGAGAAAAACAAGGGGGCTATTTCCCTTAAAGCAAGGAGTCTGCTTGCAGCAAAGGCCTTTGAGCACACCGCATACTATGACACAACAATCAACGAATTCTTGCACAAAAAATTCAATTCAGGAGAGCTTTTTCCAAGCGACTTCAGCATGAATTTCAGAAAAGTAGCTGATTTGAGATACGGCGAAAACCCCCACCAAAAGGCAGCCTTGTACAAGCAAAGTTTTGTTAGAAACCCGAGCATAGTGAACGCTGCCTTGTTGAACGGAAAAAAGCTGAGCTTCAACAACATTGTGGATGCGAACGCAGCAATTGCCGTTGTCCAGGAATTCAAGCAACCGGCAGCCTGCATTGTAAAGCACAACAATGCATGCGGTGCAGCCGTTGCAGCAACAGTAGGGGAAGCGTTTCAGAAAGCCCTTGAGTGCGATACAAAAAGCGCTTTTGGCTCAATCATTGCCCTGAACAGGGAATGTTGCCTTGAAACAGCAAAAAAAATAACTAGTTTTTTCAACGAGGTTGTGATTGCACCAGGTTTTGAAAAAGCTGCGTTGCAGCAACTCTGCAAGAAGAAGAATCTAAGGGTATTACAGCTGAAGGGAATTGATAAAGCAGCTATTGCACCTGGCTTGGACTACAAAAAAATTGAAGGAGGCCTGCTTGCCCAAACAAAGGACTCGGTCTTGCTAAGTGAGGCAAACTGCACTATTGTTTCGCGCAAAAAACCCTCTGCGCAGCAGCTGAAGGACTTGCTTTTCGCTTGGAGGATAGTAAAACACACGAAGAGCAATGCAATCGTTTTGGCAAAAGACAATGCCACGGTAGGAATTGGCGCAGGCCAGATGTCAAGGATTGATTCAGCAGAGTTGGCGATTAAAAAAAGCAATGGCAAAAGCAACGGCGCTGTTTTGGCATCAGATGCCTTTTTCCCTTTCAGGGACAACATTGACAAGGCTGCAGAGGCGGGCATAACAGCAATAATCCAGCCAGGCGGCAGCGTTAGGGACAAAGAGGTAATAGAGGCCGCTGATAGACACGGAATCGCAATGGTTTTTACTGGAGTAAGGCACTTTAGGCATTAGGGGGGGCAGCCTTGCACCTCACTGTTTGCTTGTCCGTAACCACAATGTCCATTTTCACGTCATGGCTTTCGCTTGGGAGCCTTTCGTGCAGGTTTTCCTCGAAGCACAGCCCGACCAATGGAATGCGTGTACTGGTTCTTCTTAGGAGGGAATCATAGAAGCCTTTACCTGTACCAATTCTATTGCCTTGCTTGTCAAAGGCGACGCCCGGAACTACAATAAGGTCCAAATCGCTTGTTTTGACTTCTTTCCTGGCACAGGGCTCAAACAGGCCCTGTTTTGTTTTGCGTAATTCCTTCAGGGAAGAAATTTCCTCCGGAGCAATTTTTTTTCCCCCAAAGTCTGTTAGGGGCAAAGCAACCCGTTTTCTAGCTAGGAGGGCTTTTTCAATTATGCCCTGGGTTTCGACCTCATTGTTTACACCAAAGTAGAGCATTACTGCCCTTGCTTTTTTGAATTCTGGCAGCTGCAGCAGCCTTTTTCCAATTAGCGCGCTTTTTTCCACAACCTGCTTTTTGCTAAGGCTGTTCCGCTTTGCAAGGTTTTGCAGCCTGATGATTTCCTTCATATGAAGAAGAGAAGAGAGGGAATGAACTTAAAAACGTTTCCACAAAAACCTACTCTGTCTTTACCTTGCTAAGAAAAAAAATCATTCCTCGTAGAATTCGCCAAAATCGGTTTCATCCAGGGCTTTTTCCTTCGCTGACCTCAACCCTGGCCTTCCATTGCTTACCTCTACAACCAGCTCTAGGTTGCACTTAGGGCAGTTAAGCAAGTCGCCTTCATCATATTCGTGCAATTCTATTTCAAACCTTTCACGGCAGTCTGGGCACATGACCTTTTTCGTTTACAAAACCCCTGTTCGACTCTTTCCCAACCAATTTTAGGTAAGATTTTTTTCCAGACCAAATTCTTTTAAAGATTTGCTTTTTGGCAAAAAACCCCTTAATTTTAGAACCGGGCAAAATGAGCTTTTTTATTGTACGGTTGGCAAAACAAAATTAGACAGGCAACAGCCCGATAATGATTAGGGCTATTACAGTAAGCGCTATTGCAGCCAGCCTGCCGCTTTGGGCAAGCACTTTAACGCTTTTGTAAATCAGGTAAACAGCCCAAAGAGAGATTATGAAAGTAATGGCAAGCAAAACCACCAAAACAGCTAAATTCACCGCTTCAGGATTTGCCGCAACAAAATCGCCTAGCTGCATTGCAGCCATCTCAGGGCTACTGCTTTTTCCAGCCTGCAACGCCACCCCCATTGCCCCCTCTGAAAGGTACAATGGCATGGTCAAAAAAGAAATCAAGACTATTACAAGGCTCGCAACCTTGATAAGGGACAGAGCACAAAAAAAGGCAACGAACCTGCCCTTTGTAGCCTGCCTGTTCACAAGCCATGCAAGGAAGAATATTACAAGGGCAAGGACAAAGAAGCTAACGTAAGCCAAAACAATGCCGTAGAGCGCCCCACTCAAATCAATCTGGGCAGCGTAAAGCGTTCTTCCGGCAATCGAGGCAAGGCTTGGCAGCAAAATTAGGACAAGGGCCACCAACAAGCTTGGCTTTTCAAAGGCAGTCTCAACCGCTTTGCCTGGATGCAGAATGTTCAGGTTCATCTAACGCTATATATAAGAAATCCTAATATTTAAAGCTAACCCAGGGTCAAAAAGCAGCCTTACCTCGTAATTTCAAAGCCCTTGACCTGCTCCGCAAGTTGCTTTGCTTTTCCTTTGCTGAAATGCTTTCTCACAGGTTGCAGCATCTCATTTATGTAAAAAGCTGTTGCGTTTTTTAAGTCAGCTGGATGCAGGCTTCCTTGCAGGTAGGCCTTTTCAAGCTCGCTGTAATTTGAGAAGGCAATGCTTCCACCGAATTTGGCTGACCTTTCTATTTCCATTTCCCTAAACTTTTCAAAAACCATATACCTACAGTACTCCAAAACAGGGTTTAACTCAACCTGCTTTTCCGGGCAATATGCCTTTGCAATCTTTCTTTCAACCTCTTCCTTACTATCATCCATGAAAATGGCTGAGTCAGGCCTTGACTTTGACATCTTTAGGTCAAGTAGAATGTCTGCCGGGTCCTTTGAGGTTGTAACAGGTTTTGTCAGGCCTAACAGCATGTGGTGGCTTACAACAACAGGCTTCCAAAAGCCCAATTTTGGGCCAATCTCCCTGGCAAGCATGTTTACCTTCCTCTGGTCCATGCCAAGCTGCGTGATATCGCATTTCAAGTGGAATATGTCGGCTGCCTGCATGCAGGGGTAAATTATCTGGGCTGCGCTCAGGCTTTCGCTTGCCTTCCTGCCCATTATCTGGCTGCACCGCATTATCCTCTTGACAGTAGCGTGCCTTGCTATGTCAATCGTTGTCTTCCAGTGCGATTCTTTTGTTACGACATCCTTTGCCCAAATAAAGTCTATTTCGCCTGTTTTCATCCCGCAGGCTTTCCAGATTTCTATAAAGTATTTTCCAGTTACCCTAATCTTCTCCAAGTCGCCGCCCATCTTGTTGTTCATCCACGCAAACCAGTCGGCAACCCACATCTTGAAGCCAACGCCTGCCTTCAGCATCTTGTTGACATTGATTGTTCTCAGGATTCCCTGGGCAATGTGTATTCTCCCGCTTGGCTCAAAGCCGTCGTAGGCAACCGGCTTTTTCTTTGTTTCAAGTAGCGCCCTAAGCTCTTCCAGCGTAATGATTTCCTCGCCAACCTGCTCGATCAACCTAAGCCTTTTTTCCAAATCCATAGCAAAAAACCACTAAAGTATATTAATTTAGAAGTATTTATAACTAATTGAATTGAACAACAGAGGGTTTTCTCATGCGCACTGTAATGGCTTTCGGAACATTCGATTTTTTGCACCCTGGGCACCAATTCTATTTAAAGAAGGCCCGGGCCCTTGGAGACTACTTGGTAGTGGTTGTTTCAAGGGACAGAAACGTGCGAATCATTAAGGGCAAAAAGCCCCTGAACAGTGAAAAGGACCGCTTACAACTTGTGAAGCAGCTTCGCTTTGTTGACAAGGCCATTCTCGGCGACAGAATTGTCAGAAAGTGGAGTGTGATAAAGCGTTTTCATCCAACAGCTATCGCATTGGGCTACGACCAGTGGGCAAGCATTCCCAGTTTGAGAAAGCAACTTGGGAAAGCGGACCTGCACCCAAGGATTGTGAGAATAAAGGCATTCAAGCCAAAGAAGAACAACAGCATTAGGATGCGGAAGCACTAAGTCTTTTATTTAAAGCCAGAAGAAGGCTTTTTTCTTGGCACAGATGCCCTAACCCTTTTTCTTCCTGACAATTGCCCAGCCAAACACGCTGAGGGCAAGGTAGTAAACTGCAATGCCCGACACTGCTATGAACAGGGTGCCGAACATTTCGTCCCAGTACTGTGGCTGAACATTTCCTGAAACACTTATTGTGGCTATTGCAAGGCTACCAGCCATTGAAAGGATGATGAGGACAAAGCCGCTTCTTGAAAGAAGCCTTATGGTCTTCTCTGTAATTGGCTGCATATTAACTAAGAACACAGTAGGGTATAAAAAAACAGAGGCAACCCATTTTTGTTAAACATAACGTTTTTAAGTAGTTGTTTTTCTTTTTTTTCTTTATGCACCGGTACAAGCTGCTTATTGGAAGTGCAATGCTGGCAGTAGTAAGCGTGCTGCTGCAGATTTACAAGATTGCTTACCCTTGGGGCGGCATAATAGACATTGATGTTGTTGGAGTTCCATGGCTGATTTCCACTTTCCTGTTTGGCTTGTACGGTGGCGTAATAACCTCGATTGTTTCTGCTTTGGGCATAGCTGTTTTCGCCCCCACCGGTCCTATTGGCGCTTTCATGAAATTCATTGCAACAATAATAATGGTAGTGATTGTCGGCGTGGTTGGAAAAATAGCTGGCTTTGGAAAAAAGCAGCTTGCAATTGCCTTTGCTGGCTGCCTTGTTGCAAGGCCTGTTATCATGGTTTTCTTCAATTACTTCGTTGGCATACCACTCTTCTTTGGCATGCCAACCGGTGTTGCAATGCAGGAATTTCCAGTAGAGCTGTTTGTCATTCCGAATGCGATTCTTGCAGCCATTGACTTCTGGGTTGCGTATGCCCTTGTTTTTGCTACAAAATTGAAAAGGCGCGTAAATGCTTAGGCTCAAAAACTTTTCTGTTGCCTTTGGGAGCAGCCAGGTGTTCTCAGACCTAAATTTGCAGCTTGCCCAGGGAGAAAGGCTTGCAATCATTGGAAACAATGGCTCAGGCAAGTCAACACTTGCCTTTGCCCTCGCCGGCGTTATTCCTGATTTTGTGCCTGCATCTGTTTCAGGGGAGAAGCGCTGCGAAAAACCAGGCCTGATAATGCAGGATCCAAGCAGTCAGTTTTTTGCAATGACAGTAAAAGAGGAGCTTGGGGAAAAGGGCAGCCTGGTTGCAAAAAAATTTGGTTTGCTCAATCTTCTTGAAAGGAATGTCTTCCAGCTGAGCGAGGGGGAAAAACAGAAGATAAACCTTGTGGCAAACCTTTCTAGCAGCCCTGCTACGCTGCTATTGGATGAACCAACAGAATTGTTAGACCCTGTAGAGGCTGTTCGCTTCAAACAACTGCTAGGCAAGGTAAGGGGCAGAACACTGCTCTGGTTTGACAAGTCTGATCCAGCTCTGCATAGAACAAAGAAATTCTTTTTGCGCGGGCACAAAAATCCTGCCATGCCAAAAAAGAGAAGCAATGTAAAAAAGGACATTGTCCTGAAGGCAGACATTTCGGTGCAAAGAAACGGTTTTTCCCTCAATGCAGCCTTTTCCCTCAGGGAAGGGGAAAAGATTGCGTTAATTGGCAGAAACGGTTCAGGAAAAACAACTTTGCTGAAAGCAATTGCCGGCATTGAGCGCTTTTCTGGCAGAGTTGAATTGAAACAGGCCCTAAGCTTTGCCCCACAGAACCCTTCGCATGTTTTCTTCAACGAGACAGCTGAAGCAGAGGTGGTTGAGCCAAGAAATGCTGCAAGGCTTGGTATTGGGCATCTGCTTAAGCAGAACCCAAACAGATTGAGCAAGGGCCAGCAAAAGATGTTGAGCGTTGCAGCCATTCAGGGAAAGGGAATTGCCCTGCTTGACGAGCCTACTACCTGGCTTGACCCCTTAAACAGCGCAGTTATGTACAGCTTCATTACAGAAAGCAAGCAGCCGATGCTGATTGCAACCCATGACAAGAACCTGTTGCGCTACTGCGACACTATTTTCCTGATTGAAGGAGGTGAAGCAAAAGAATGTTCCAGTACAGCAGCAAATCGCTTTTTTCTTGGGTAAGGGAGGAATACAAGCTGCTTTTCCTTTTTACCTGCTTTTCTGCAGCCTTTTTGCTGCAGAATGCCCTGCTCTTGTTTTGCCTGTTTGTTTTCCTTGCCCTGCTCATGGCTGTTTCCGGCTACAGGGACTTTCTTAGGCTGTTTGCAGGGCTGCTTCCCTTCTTGCTGCTTGCAGACATTGGCTTCCTCGTTTTCCTTTCTGATACAAGCATTGACTTACTTCAACTTACCCTCTCATCCAATTTGAGAATCCTCTGCCTTTTTTCTGCCACGGCTTTTTTCACCTTTTCAACAGACGTGTTTGCCCTGCTGAAACTTTTGAGGAAAATGCATTTCCCTGAAGCCATTTACCTGCCGACATATGTCCTCTTCAGGTTTTTACCTGAAATAGAGCGTGACCTTGTTGAGATTGCAGCAGTGCAAAGGGTTAGGGGCATAACAAAGAGAAATCCATTGCTTTACATCAAGTCTGTTTTGCTTCCGCTCCTGTTCACTGACCTGCAGAAAGCAGATGACCTTGCAATTGCCTACTACCTCAGAAAAAAGAGGGAATCCAGCGCCTAGCGCAGTATGGTTTCTTCCCTTCCAGGCCCAATTGAAACGATTTTTATTGGCACATTCAATTCCTTTTCCACAAATTGAACATAGCTTTTTGCCTCTTCCTGCAAGTCCCCAAATTCCTTCGTCTTACTGTCAGTTAAACTGAGTCTGCTGATTAAATCTTTTCAAATAGGAGAAGTGCAGGAAATGCCTTATCTTAGGTTGTATTTTCTTATCAGGTTTATGAGCCCGACCCTTGCCCACTTTGGGGAAATTGACGACAGGGTATAATAGCTATAGCTTATCACTGAAGAAACCCACAGGACAGAGTAAATGTATGCAAAGGCTAGTTTTTCCAACGGAGTGTTGTAGGCCGCAATAAGCGGTTTTACCATAAACCTTGGAAGCATTCCCACCCTCAGCCTTGTAACAGCCCCAAGCAGGCAGCGATGCAGGCTGTTCAAATACTTGTTTTTTTTCTCAAATTTCATGTAGTTGAGGTTGTCACCATACTCCATTGTCATTTGCTCTTCACGAATTTCAAAAAGCTTGTCCCTTTCAACCATTTCCCTCAACATCGTTTTTGGAAAAAATAGCAGATTGAATACATAGACCTCACACGGCGGAATAAGGTTTAGGATAACGTTTATCGAGGCAATGACATCCTCAGGCTCCTCATAAGGGTTCGAGACAATGAAATGGAATTGACCACGCCTTACGCCGTACTTTTTTAAA
>JAUWWX010000098.1 GCA_030616665.1 archaeon
ATTGTTTAAAATTGGTGCCAACTAAACCCTTGAAGTAGAGGCTATGTTGAGTCAGCCGAGCGCATGCTCTGCCGAAGCTCGCGGTAATGCCCCGGAGGCTTGAGCTTGCCTGCTAAGACAGTTGTCAAATCGGTTGAACACTTTCTTATTCCAAAACATTTGCTGCTTTCAAAGGAGCAGGCTGCCCTGTTCCTCAAAAGGTATAACTTGACGATGGACCAGCTGCCAAAAATTCTTGCTGGCGATGAGGCAATATCTGATTTGAAGGCAGAAAGAAATGATATCGTTAAGATTGTGAGGGACAGCCCTACAGCCGGAAAAACTGTTTACTATAGAAGGGTATGGTAAGAGAATGGATAACTGGGAATTGATTGAGGCCTATTTTAGGGACAAGAACTTTGCCCAAATGGAGATAGATAGCTTTGACCAATTTGTCGAAAAAAAGCTTCCTGAAATTGTTGAGGAAAGCAGTGAAATAGTTCCAAAGATAGAGGAAGTCAAAATCGAATTGTCTGACATTGAGGTATTGAAGCCAAAGATTGTTGAAGCAGACGGAAGCCCGAGAAGCGAGTTTTACCCAATGGAGGCAAGGACCAGGAACAGGTCCTATGCAGGCCCCTTGTTTCTGACAATGAGGATGCTTAGGCGGGACGTGGAACAAGACTTAAGGCGTGCTTTCATTGGGGAATTACCTATAATGATAAAGTCAAAGTTGTGCTGGCTTAACGGAAAAAGTGACGAGGAACTGATTGAAAATGGCGAAGACCCAATGGACCGGGGGGGCTACTTTATCATAAACGGAAGCGAAAAGGTCCTGATAACGCAGGAAGTGCTTGCAAGTGACAGGGTTTTGATAAGCGAGGGCCTGAAGGGAATTGACGCAGAGGTCATTTCAACAAGGGGCGCATTCAAAGGCAGGGTCAGGGTTTCACGGAAGAACGATGGAATGCTTAACATCACGTTTCCGTCCTCTCCAAGAAAGCTGAAGCTGTTTGTTTTATTGAAAGCGCTTGGCTTGAAGACATTGAAGGAGTTTAAAGACGCTTTCCCCGAAGAGAAAGAGGTTGAGAACGACATTTTGGTGAACTGGCAGAACACTTTTGTGAAAACAGAGGAAGAGGCCTTGGACAGGCTAGGTAAGTTTGTTGCGCCAGGGCAGGTGATTGACTACAGGTTGAGAAGAGCGCAGGAGGTAATAGACGCCTTCCTTTTGCCGCATATCGGGCAAAAGAAGGAGGACAGGCTTGCAAAAGCGTACTATTTGGCCATGATGGCAACAAAGTCAATTGAAAGGGCCTATGGGCTGAGGGGCGAAGACGATAAGGACCATTACGCAAACAAGCGGCTTGAGCTGTCAGGAAAGCTGATGGAACACCTGTTCAGGTACAGCTTCAAGTACTTCATCAAAGACCTGAAGTTCCAGATTGACAGGACAGTTACAAGGCGAAGGAAGCTCAACATCAGCACAGTTGTGAGACCAGGCGCTGTAAGTGAAAGGATTAGGTTTGCAATGAGCACAGGAAACTGGATTGGCAGGGCAACAGGCGTAAGCAAGTTCATGGACAGGGTTAATTACCTGAGTCCGCTGACTGATTTGAGAAAGGTGAAAAGTCCACTGAACAAAAACAGGGAGTTGTATGAGGCAAGGGATGTGCACGGAACCCATTGGGGAAGGCTTGGGCCAGTCGAAACGCCTGATGGCCCACAATGTGGCCTTGTCAAAAATCTGGCCCTAATGGCCGAAGTGACAACAGATGTTGAAGAGGGCCCTATAGAAGATTTGCTGAACAAAAAGGGCGTGAGGATGAGGAAGCTGTGATGTCATATGGTTACTAAGAGAAAGATTGCAAAGGTTTACATTAATGGAAGGCTTATCGGGTTTCACCAACAGCCTGAAAAGCTTACCCAGGAAATGATTAAGGCCAGGCGAAACAGCAAAATAAGCCCGCAGGTAAACATTGCCTACCATGAGGACACAAACGAGCTGTATATCAATACCGATGCCGGCAGGGTCCAAAGGCCACTCTTGGTTGTGGAAAACGGCAAGTTAAAGATAACAGAAGAGCAGCTGAAGAAGGTGAAAGAAGGAAAAATGAGCTGGGATGAGCTGATAAAGCTTGGTCTGGTTGAATACCTCGACGCCGAGGAAGAGGAAAACACACTGATTGCAATTAACCAAAAAGAACTTAGCAAAGAGCATACCCATATGGAAATTCACCCTGTTGGGATTCTCAGCATCATAACCTCGATGATTCCCTACGTGCAGCATGACATGGCGGGAAAGGCATTGCACGGCGCAAAGATGTTCAAGCAAAGCCTTGGAATAAGTGGCATAAATTATAATTTGCGGAGTGACACAGAGGCCTACTTGTTGCACTACCCGCAAAAAAGCATGGTGAAAAGCAAGACAATGGACCTGCTGCAATTGGACAAAAGGCCACAGACACAAAACCTTGTTGTTGCCATCGTGCCGTACAGAGTCTTTAACACCCTTGATGCCTATGTCCTAAACAAGGGAGCAATTGAAAGGGGCATGGCCAGAAGCAGTTATTATAGGTCCTACGATGTGACAGAGCAGAGGTATCCAGGCGGCCAAATGGATAAGTTTGAGGTGCCGAATGAAGAGACAGTTGGTTATCAGGGAGAAAACATTTACAAAAAGCTCGGCGAGGACGGCATTGTGAACGTTGAGCAGTTTGTTGAGGAAAAGGAAAGCATTGTTGGCAGGACCAGCCCGCCAAGGTTTTTGGAGGAAATCAGCGAGTTTGGTGTTGTCAAGGAAAAGAGAAGGGATAGCAGCATCGCAACAAGGAAAGGGAAGCCTGGCTTTGTAGACAGGGTAATGCTAACGGAATCGGAGGACGGAAACAAGCTTGCAAAGGTAAAGATTAGGTCAACGATGATTCCCGAGGTTGGGGACAAATTCAGCAGCAGGCACGGGCAAAAAGGGGTTATAGGGGCAATCGTGCCAGAAGCAGACTTGCCTTTCACACCTGATGGCGTAAGGCCTGACTTGATACTGAACCCGCACAGCATCCCAAGCAGGATGACCGTTGGGCACTTGCTTGAAATGCTTGGCGGAAAGGTCAGCAGTTTGAAGGGCTGTGAAATAGACGGGACGCCATTCCACAGCATGGAAAAAGGCGAATTGGAAAAAATGCTTAAGGAAAAGGGCTTCAGGAAAGACGGAAAGGAGACATTTTATGACGGCGTAACAGGCGAAAGAATCGAGGGCGAAATCTTTGTTGGAGTGATTGCATACAGAAGGCTGTTTCACATGGTTGCCCACAAGATGCAGGCTAGGTCCAGGGGCCCGGTGCAGATTCTTACAAGGCAGCCTACAGAGGGAAAAGAAAAGGAAGGCGGATTAAGGTTTGGAGAAATGGAGGGCGAAACCCTTGTAGGGCACGGAGCCGCAATGCTTTTGCAGGAGAAGTTTATTGAAGACAGCGACAGGGTTGTTGAATTGGTTTGCGAAAAGTGCGGCGTCATTGGCGTGCACGACCAGATTAGGAACAGGAGGTACTGCCCGCTGTGCGACAGCAGCAGAGTTTACCCTGTTGAAATGAGCTATGGCTTCAAGTTGATGCTTGATGAGCTGAAAGCCCTGGGGATTTTCCCAAAGATAGTAATCGGAGACAAGGCGTGATATTGAATGTTGATGAAAAAAATTAAGGGAATTGAGTTCAAGCTGCTGAGTCCGACAATGGTTAGGAAGATGAGCGCGCTTGAGGTCAAGACGCCTGATACATATGACAAGGACGGCTATCCAATGGAATCCGGCTTAATGGACCCACATTTGGGCGTGATAAACCCTGGCTTGAGGTGCAAGACATGTGGTCAGAGGATGAAGAAATGCCCCGGCCATTTCGGCAGCCTTGAGCTGGTAAGACCTGTTGTGCACAGCGAGTTTGGCAGAAGGCTTGAATTGTTGATGCATGCAACATGCAGGGAGTGTGGCAGGATTGCCCTGCCGGATGATAAGATTGAAAAGTACAGGAAGATGATGAAAGTAGACGGCGTTGAATCGGTAATAAAAAAGATTGTGGCAAAGGCAAAGACGGTTAAAAAGTGCCCGCACTGCAAGGCAGCAAAGGGAAAGGTTATGCTTGACAAGCCAACCAACTTTTATTACGAGAAGGAAAGGATTTATCCTACGGAGATAAGGGAATGGATTGAAAAGCTCACAAACGAGGACATTGAGCTGTTTGGATATGACTCGGAACTTGTTAGGCCTGAATGGTTTGTCATGAAGGTCTTGCCTGTGCCGCCAATTACGATAAGACCAAGCATTACGCTTGAATCAGGAATAAAAAGCGAAGATGATTTAAC
>JAUWWX010000082.1 GCA_030616665.1 archaeon
CAGAGTATGACTTGGATGAAAGGAGGCAGCCAAGTATTGAGATAAATGAAAGGAAGCAGCACTGGGAAAGGTTCAGGCTGCAGTTCAATGCCTTTGACCCGATGACTGTTGTGACAGAGGCAAAGCCTATTGCAAATTGCACGCTTGGCACTATTGTGGGCGTTACAGGCCCAAACGCTGTTCCAAGGGTCAAATTTGACTGGAGCTGGAGCAAGATAGGGGAAGACAACTGCGATGAGGGAAACGAGGACTACATTTACTGTGATGCCACGCAGTTCAGCATAGAGGTCCTGAAAAAGGTCCAGAAACTGCGTGACTTTATTGAGGCAAACAAGCCCTTTAGGTGCCCAAGCACAGGAAGAAGCGTTGCAGTAAGGGAACAGCCGCTGGCTGGAACAGCCTACGATGTTGGCCTAACAAAGATTCAGGCAAACCTTGTAGGAGAAGGGGACGTGAACGTTTTTGCGGTAGCAGAAAGCAATAACGGGCAGCTGATGGAGGCAGAGCTGAGAATTGACCTGAAATCTGGCGGCAGCCTTGTAAAGAGCTGCACAAGGCAGTTTGATTTAATAAGCAAGCGTATTGAGTCATGCAGCTTCTCAGGCGTTGCCGAGGGAGAGTACCAGATTGAGGCAGTGATTACTCCAACCCTTTGCCCAGGGTGCGAGAACAGCGATTCTGAAAACGATTCTATTGAAGCAGTGCTTTTGATTGGAAGCAGCGGAATAGCGGAGTGCGAGCCATACAATACAAAAAGGCTTGCCCAGTTCCTTGAGGCAAGCAATTATTCACAGCAGCAGATTGAGCAGGTGAACAACCTTGTAAACTTCAATGCTTACCTCATCAAAGATGCTTACACAAACGATTTCAGGGCGGACTTTGACCAATTCTGCAAGGAAAAAAGCTTTTTCGACTGCCCGCAGTACTATTTGCAGGACGAGGGCCTGCACAGGTTCTTCGCTGATTTGGAAAGCTTTAACTTTGACTACAGCATGGCCCCGCACGCCCCAGCCGATGCAGGAAAGTACAGTGTAACAATTGACATTGAGTTTGACAACCAGAACTGGGACTTCTTTGAAAACGGACAGCCTGATGCAACAGTTAACGTGGAAATGACCGAGCTGAGCGCTCCAGAACCAGACAGCCCGTTTTACTACCTGCCGTTTGACAGCACAGTGGGAGTTGACTCGGAAAACGGAAGGCAGGGCTATGGCATCAACTTCAGGCAGATTTCACAGGAAACCATTAAAATCAACAACGCGCTTGACCAAACCATCTTGAGCACAAACATTGCTGGAAGCACGCCAATTTTCAATGGCTGGATAGACGCTGGCTTCACAGACGAGTTTGGGGTACTGAACCAGACAAAGAGGGGCATATTGCTTGATGTGCAGGCAGGCAGCGAGGCAACGAAAATTGTTTTGTCGCCAAGCTATGCAACACCTGTAATGATGAAGGTTGACTACGACAAGAGCAGTGATGCCTACGCCTTCTACTCAATTGAAATAGACTACAGCCCGCAGACTGCCTTTATCAAGATGATTCCATGGTCGGGCATTGGAGTGAACTGCAGGGACTTCGCAGACAATCCTGTTACGGAGGCATGGCAGGATACCTGGGACAAGCATGGCGGCATTTCAGGGAATTTGAGCTGCGCTGTTGGAACAGACATAACTGATTATGGCTTGGAATGGTGCAGTCCAAAGAGGAACGGTTCGGTGTTTTTGCAAAGCGTTGTGTTTACACCGCAGAACAAGAGGAGCCTGATGAAGAGGACTGCCTACTCTGATGACATGGCATTGTACAATGCGAGTGACAGCGGAAGCCAGATTGCATTGAATGGCGTAGCAGGAATGCCAAACAACAGTTATGGTACGAGCGGCATTGACAGCATTGAGGACGTGTTTGACTTGGTCGAAGAGAACAAGGTTTGCCTCATTGGCCAGGGAAGCAGGATAAGCAACAGGTTCTTCTGGAACCCGAAGGTTGTCCTTGAAGAGATTTCAAGCCAGAGAAGCATGGCAGATGAAGAATGCATTAAGTCAAGTTAGCCTTTAATTTCATTGGTTTTTGAGAATGGTAGTGAAAGAGATTTACCTGCAACTGGAAGACAAATGGTACAATTCCTTGGACAAGATAGATGCATACATACCGATTTACAGGGTGGTTGACAAGATTGATGCATTTGTGCCCTCCTTTGCCGTTTTTATTGCACTTGTTGCCTGCATTGCATTTGCTTTGGTTGCAACCTCCCTTGCCCTTGGGCAGCAGGCAATTGTCACAATAGCTGTTGAAGACAGCCAGGGAAACCTTTTGCAGGGCATAGAGGTGGATTATGCTATTGCAGACGTTGTCAATTCTTCCTTAACCAATGAAAACGGCGAGATAAGCATTGCCGTACCGTTTAATTCAATCCTTGAGGTAAGGGTAGCTGCCAGCGAACTGTTTGAGGGGGGCGAAGAGACCTTTTTTATTGAAACTGAGCCGACTTTTTCAGAAAAAATTGTTTTGAGGAAAAAAAGCCCTGCATTTGTGGACAGAACCATCCTGTTTCAGAACAGATCCGGCGAAAGGATTGAAGGCAAGGCAATAAGGGTCAGGCTAAGCTGCCAAAACCCGCTGGTTACTCCCTCTCCCTTGGAAGTAGTTGACCTCGACAGGGATGGCAGCATCACGGTGAGAGAACCAAAAGACTGTGGAATTTTCCAGGCAACCGTGATAGAGCCAGCTGAATTCAGGCAGAAAAGCTATATTTTGAACAGGGAAACGCAGACAATAAGGCTTGAGGCAAAGGATGTTGCAAAAGGCAGCCTAAGGGTGAAGATAAAGGATTCAGCTGGAAACATTGTCGTTTCAACGAATTTTGACGTAACGCTGCTGGACATGGACGGAATAAAGGTTGACGAAAAATACAGCCAGAACTATGGGGAAGTGCTGTTTTCAGGCATTACTGATGGAACATACAGCGTAAGCGTGGAAGATCCCTTGGGAGAATATGCGATTGCCAGCCAGCCTGGCATAAGCGTGAGTGTTAATGAGACCACAGCTGTTGACATCATTGTAAGCAAGACAGTGAAGGCAACCCTGAACGTAAGCGTTGTGGACAAGGAAACTGGAAATGGCATTCCAAACGCCACTGTCAGGGTAATCAATGCTGAGAGGGAAACTGTTGCAGAGAAAAATACAGGCGAAGAAGCCGAACAGCTTGTGTTCAGGCTGACAGACCAGGGCGACTATACCCTGTTTGCAATGCACAGCGATTACTTGTACGAGGTTTTGGAACTGCTGGATGCAGGCAGTGAAGACATTAGGATTGAGCTGGAGAGAATAACCGAGCTAAACAGCGGAAGAGTGGAGGTAAGGGTAATTGACGAGGATGGCCTGCCAGTGAAAAACGCTCGAGTCAAACTGAGGTTTCTGGAAACAGGAATGCTTGTTCCAATCGAGCCTGAGATGACTGACAGGAATGGCGTTGCCATGTTTCGTGGAGTCAAGGAAGGCGCCTACTATGCCTATGTTGAAAAATTCCCTGCATTTGGCGACAACATGGAAGAGGGAAAGGAAATAGATGTAAGGGAGGTAACAAGGTTTACTGTAAGGCTGATTATTGGCAACAGCCTTGTCAAGGTAAGGGCAGCTGACGAGGACCTGCTGCCAGTGCACGAGGCAGAGGCAGAGTTCTTCAGCCTGCAGGGCGAAAGCCTTGGGAAGATTCCGCTTACAGACGGAACAGGCCAATTTGATTTGAAGGCGGATAAGAGGGTTTACGTTGTAGTAAGCCACCCTAGCTATATGGCTGTGCAAACCATGCCTGAACAGCTTTGGCCGGACAAAGCCATTGAGTTCGAGGCCTTGATGGAGCCAAGGCTTATTTTGGGCAGCCCCCTGATAGAGTTCGAAGGCGTTTTTGACATGGCAGGAAGCCAGGTGCAGCAGCTTGACGCAGGGAACAGGTATTTGGCAAAATTCAAGCTGAGCATCCCGGAAGAGGGCAATTACGAGATGGGTGGATTCCATTTCAGGGTAGGTGATGAAAGGCTTTCGGTAAACGATCCAATGGTTGTAAAGGAGGCAGTGGCAGGAAGCATAATTGCGCCATTGAAGGGCACAACTTATACGCCGCCTTTGGGCTATGAGGAGGACAGAGAAAACGTTACTGAGGGCGATGCCAAGTGGATAAACATAATGTGGAATGACCTTGAGCCAATGAACTACTACTTTGGCTTTGAGATAAGGGTAAAAAGCCAGATTACGCCGTATACTAGGCTGTCAATGCATTACAGGGCGTGGGCAATTGACGGCAGCGGGGATTACATCAGGGCCCCTGAGGACAGTGAGCTTGGCGTTGCGGAAAGCGTAGCAAGCAAGCACTCACTGTATGCAAATACCCTCAACCAGGGGTTCCTTGAAGGCCAGGCCGCTGAATGCCAGCTCGACTTCTGCTACAGCGGGGAAAGCATTCTGGACGAGGACAAGGGTCTGTATATTTATGAACCCTACCAAATGAGGGCAGGTAGCCCCCACAACTTCACTTTTGCCATTTTGAACAATAGCCTAAGGGAATACGACGACAGCAGCTTATACATAACAGTTGATGGCCTGACCATTGACAGCTACAGCGTGCAAAACGCCTCAACCGCGGAAATAAGCGCGGAAGACATTGCGGTTGAGGAGATTGAGGGAATCGACCTAGGGGAGTTCACAAAAGGGAAATCAATCAACGGCAAAGTCCACTTCACGCCGGCAACACTTGGAAATGCTTTAATTGAGATTAAAGTGATTGCAGACGGCAGGGTTGTGTTTATGAAAACGATTTCAGCGCAGGTCGTGTCAGAAAGGAGCATGGAGATAAGCCTTTCGCCAGAAATGATTCCAAGCTTTGTCCCAAACAGCATTGAGGTCAGCGTAAAGGAGGTTTTTGAAGAGCAGGGATTTGAGCTTGGGGACGTGCTTGTAAGGGTGAGCATCACAAACCCTGACAAGACCGAGCAATTTTATTCAGGCACGACAAACA
>JAUWWX010000056.1 GCA_030616665.1 archaeon
ACAGGGCCGTGGGGTTCAGCCTACGGCCAGGGAGGGCTTGGCCAGCAGGGATACAATTACTCCTCCGGGCAATACCCGTATGGCAGCAACAACTGGGCATATGCCCAGGTAGGCGGATTTGGAGGACAGTGCGAGCTTATTGACTCTGTTTTCGTGACGGATTCCAGAACCAGTGGCAGTGAAGACGGCAAAACAATCCAAACGGTTGAGTTTGACCTAAAGCCTGCCCTGAACTACAGGAAGATGCTTTGCCAGTACATGTCACAGTCGCCGTTCCAGTCAATCTTTGGCCTGAGGGTGATGATGAGACAGGCATTTTACAGGGTTAATGTGGACGCTGCAGCCAATGTACGCTACTACAATCCCTTCGGCGGTGCAACCAACAAGTACTTCAAGGTAACATTGGAGGACATGTGGGGAATCGGCGACACTATTGACGAGTGCATGAGGAACGCAGGCCAGCCGGCTATGTCCCTTGAAAGGCTGCTGAACTGCAAGGAAAGGGGCCAAGCTTCAGAAATTGAGGCGGTTGTAAACAGGAATGCCTTGGACCTTACCACAAAGGGCTGGCAGAAAAACTTTGTGCCACAGGAGGAGTTTAATGGAGACACATTCAGCTACACAGCTGACCCGGATGTACTGCTAATTCCGCCTGCTGGAAGCCAGGACAGCATCATAGAGGTAACGCCGGAAATCAAGGATGTGAGCGGGGTAAGGCTTTTGTTCAAGCCTGTTGCAACAGAGTGCCCGCCCCCGACAAGGGGAGGGAACTGGACAATCAAAATGGTTGTTGACAGGTCATCAATGGCTGACGGCCTTGCATGCGCAAAGGTAAAGGGGCAGGTGACAATCACTGTTAGCAGGCCAATATTCTGGCAAAGCCCAAAGAAGATAACCCTTCCTGTAGAGGTCTGGGTTCTGAACGAGAACAGAAAGGCATCTGACGTTGACCCAAACAGTTGCGGCCAAACAGAACCGCCGCCGCCCATTGAAATAACAGAATGCAAGGGCGGAAGCAACGGCGTAACAGGCAGAGCTTTCGAGCAGTACGGGTTTGACAGGCTGCCGTTTGACTGGACCTGGGACGGAATCAAGAAGGATACCTGCGACTACACAGAAGAAAACAAGGACAAGGGAATGTTCTGCGATGCCGTGCAGTTCAGCATTGAGCTGAACAGGAAGGCAGAAGAGCTGAAGGAGTTTGCTGACAAGATTTACAGCGAAGGGAAAAACGAGGGAAGTCTGAGACTATTTTTGGATAGGGCTTTTGGAGATGTTGACGACTACAAGGACAGTAGGAACCTGTTCAGGTGGGTCAAGAAGCAGGTTAGTATTGTGGAGAACAGCAATTCATATGAAGGCCCAAAAAACCTTGTGTTCTTCCTGGAGAAAGACAACCAGCTTCTTTTGAATGACAAGCTGGAAAAAACAGGCTATGAAGCCGAAATTGAGGTGGTTGAACAAAACCCCGATCCGATGAGTTCTATGTCCTCCATCTTAAACAGGTTGCAGGCAAACCCGGATATTGACGAGGACAGCATTGTTGGCTTGTTTGACGAGACAACAGAAACTAAGGCGATTGAATTGGTTCTCACTTCTTTGGGTATTGAGTATAATGGCGAGCTTGGCAAATATGTCTGGACCTTTGGGGAATTCAAGAAGTTCCATGAAGAGTTGAGAGAATCACTTGACAGCATTGGAACAACAGAAAACAAATGCTTTGCTAAGAATGATGAAGGCGAGTATGAGCCAGCCAAAACCAAAGAGGAGGTAGTCTATTGTCGCGTAGATCCAGTGGTTGGCACAAGCGAAATAGTAGCGTTTACAGAAAACCTGCAGACTATTTTCAATGCCAACCTCGAATTCGTTGTCGGCGTAAGGCACACTGAGGATTTGAGTGTTGACGACGAGCTTGGAAGGAAGGTTTTGCTGGAGGCAAAGGACATTGAAAAGCCTTCTGGCTATGACAGCTTTGCAGACTTCTACTACAAGGTGGTTGACTTCGATGCCTTGCTTGTCAAAGACGGCTACAGCGATGGCCTGAGGAAAGACTTCGTTGAGCTTTACAGCATGGAGGATTGGGGAAGCAATGCAAAAGCCCTTGGCAGTGAAGGAACAAACTTCGCTGGAAACAACTGGAAATTCAAGCTTGAAAAAGAGGAGGCAGGCAAAAGCATAAAGCTTCCATCTGCCGGCCTGTACAATGTTTTGCTGGACTACAGGTTTGGGGAAAGCGAATGGGTTGCCGAATTCAAGATTGGGGACAATTTGGAACAGCTTGACAAAAGGCTGGGCAAGCAGTACTCGTCCAATTACCTGTTTAGCATGCCGTTTGACGGCGAAGTCGGCTTGGCTAGTGGCACAAGGGACGGTTACGGAATTGCGCTCGCGCGAGTGGGGGTAGAATCAGCAAAAATAGACCTTGCCTACGACGATGTAGACATGAAGAAGATAACAACGCTTCGCGAAGCCAGCGGAGGCGTAGAAGGTGGTTTGTATAATCTGCAGTTTTTGAACACCTTTGCTGATGTGAAAACAGGCAAAATTTTCAGCGTGGTTAGGGGAGAAATCGTTAACAGCCCGTCAAGGCCGGCAAGGGTAGACATTTTGCTTGGCGAAAGGCAGGACCAGGGCAGCGAGGGTTTCTTGTATGACGTGCTTGAAGATGGGACAAGCCTTGCTGATAAGCCTGACTACAAGACAGCTGAGTGGTTTGTGTGGAAGAAGGCAGGAAGCAAGCCGTTTGCAGACAAGGGCTTTTCAAATGCGCTTGCCTTCACACTCTGCGGGCAGGATGTCATAGACGGATACCACGGGTTTGTGCAGGACATTTCGCAGCAAACCAATTTCAAGGGGCTTACATTCGTGCCAACAGAAACAGGGTATGACCTGCGCCTTATGTGCAACCAGGGCAGGCTTGCAAATGTAGCGGCCATAGGAAGCACTTCCGCAGACGCTGGATTCTTTGGCGGCGTAGAAAAGAAGATTTCGTTGACTACAGAGGGCAACCCCTTTAGGAATACCCTTGAACACTACGTTAAGCTAATTAAAGAGGACCTGGTGTGCGTGAACCCTGCGAGCAGCAGCATTGAGCTGTTCTGGAACGAAGAGTACCTGCTTGAAAAAACCGATCCTGGGGAGTAGGCAACCCGGCCTTTAGCTGCTTGGAAAAATCAATTCCGGGGCAGTAGATAAACCTGCTTTTTGACGGCTTTTTTTTTCTTTTACCTTGGCTGGGGGGAAGGGAAAAAAGGGCAACTATGGAGGGGAAAAGGGGCAACTTTATTAATGGAAAGTAATTTATATATAGAAAAGAATAAATCTATTGACCAATTTGTGTAAATTGCCTAGGGAGAAAATGCGGAATGGCCTTGGAAGCAGTAGTTGAAAAGTTGAAGGGAATTTACTTTGACCTGGAAGACAAATGGTATGCCCTAATTGACAAAATTGATTCAAGGATACCGGTGCACGGCGTAATTGACAGGGTTGACAAGATTGTTCCAAGCTTTGCCCTCTTCCTGGCTTTGATTCTGCTTGTTGCGATTATTCTTGCTTTGCCCTTGGCAATTCCTAGCGGCTCGGTTTTCTCCTTCAAGGTTACTGACACCGATGGCGCTTCAATAGAGAACGCAAATGTTGCAATCTTCCTGGACGATGAACAAATTTTCTCGGATTCAACAAATGAGGCGGGAGAAACAGGGCAGGTTGTGCTGCAGCCCGGAACAACAATTACTGCTGCCGTTTCAAAAAAGGGATTCCAGGACTACACCGAAACAATTGAGGTAACAGAGTCTGTGCTTCTTTACAGCATTGTCCTCACATCCCTGGAGGAAACGACTTACAATATTTCTCTGAAGGACAGTTTGGGGCAGCCTATAAGGGAGCCCTTAACGCTGAGTTTTGCCTGCAGGAACCCAGATACCAGGGCGCCTGAAGACATGGAGGTATTCAGCGG
Organism: archaeon; assembly: GCA_030616665.1. GTDB lineage: Archaea > Iainarchaeota > Iainarchaeia > Iainarchaeales > JAFCCL01. The sequence continues at coordinate 3,956 of JAUWWX010000056.1, forward strand.
CACTGCCACCATTACAGAGCCAGCGAACTGCAACGGCCTGATTGTTAGTGTCAGGGGAGACGACTTTGAATTCAAGGACTCAGTGGAATTGGTGCAGGGCCAGCAAACCATTTACCTGCAGGAAACAGTTTCTGGAACAGGCACTGTAAGCGTTGAGCTGTACTTCAATGGCAAAGCAGTTGACGATGAGATAATGGTTTACCTCTACAAGGACAACGGGACAGAGGCAGGATTGGGCCCGTTGGAATCAGAGGCAAGCTATAATGGCATAGCAAGCTTTTCCGTGCAGCCTGCTGCATATTTTGTGAAAAGCAGCGGCTACGGCAGCTTCGCAGTAGAAACCTCTCCTGTCTTCACTATCGCAGCCGGGGAAGTGAAGCAGGTAAGGCTTGACCTGCAGCAGAACGTTGTTGGCACGATAAAGCTTAGCATAGTTGACAAGCAAACCAATGGTTTTGTTGACGGCGCACAGGTCTTGCTTAGGCTTGGCGGAGAGGAAATCGACACAAAGGTTACAAGCGCTGAGAACGAAGCATTGGTTGAATTCCCTGTTTCGCTGGACACTGCTTATACCCTTGTAATAGACCATCCGGGCTACTGCCTTAGGACAGTGTACGATGCAACCATAGGCACTGCTGTCAGGGAAATAGAGCTTGCCCCGTTTACGGACGACTGCGGAGGAAAGTTGAAAATCAGGGTTTTGAACCAAGATGGAAAGCCCATTAACTATGCGACTACCGGGCTTTATACAGCGGAGGGGTTCAGCGTTGGCTTTGCAAACCTTGTTACTGACGTGAACGGCGAGGCGGAATTTTCAAGGGTGCCAAGTGGTAATTACAAGGCGTTTGCATTCAAGGGAAGCAGCAGCGGCTGGAGTGATGTGCAGCACTTTGTCCAAAGGGCTGCAGAAAAAAGTATTTTGACAGTGGTCCTGATAGCCGGAGATGGCGCTGTAAGGGTAAATGTCTCGGATTTGGATGGCAACCCGCTGCAGTTTGCGAATGTCGCATTCATTGATGCAAGAACGCTAAAGGCGATTGGCGGCGGCTCAATGCCTGTGCAGGACATAAACGGCACAGTAGAGCTGGTTACAAGGGCAGACAAAAGGGTTTACATTGTGGCAAGCAAGCCAGGCTACACAAATTTCACTTCAACCACAGTTCCGGTTGTTGCAGGAACAATACGGATAATTGATGCAGTGCTTGAAAGGGAAATAATCCGGGGTGAAATAAAGATAGTGTTCAAGGGGATGTTCAAGGATGGAAAGAAAGCCCTGAAGATAGCGACAGGACAGCAGTACGATGCCATGTTCCAGCTGAGGATTCCGGCAAACAAGAATTATGATTTTATTGGCATGCATGTCAGGACAGGAAGGCATGAGATAATGGAGCTTGACAAGCTTGTCATAAAGGAAATAAATGCAGCAGGCAATGTTGAAATAATCAAGGCGACGAGCTACAGCCCAAGCAACGGCTATGACGTGGATTCAGGGCATTTGACAAGTGGTGAGGCAAAGTGGGCCAGCCTGAGGTGGCCTGTCTTCTCCAGCGGCCTAATGCAGGTGATTGCAAGGGTCAGGGTAAAGGAAACTGCGAACATTGGAGAGCAGCTCAACCTGTTCTACCGGGCTTGGGGTGAAGAAAAAGGCGCTTACAAGCGCGACCCGCTTGATACCAAGCTAGGCGAATCAGAGAGTGTTCCCGGCAGGGAAGGGCTTTATGCAAACGCCAAGCAGGAAATTTTCCAGATTGGCACGGAGACAATCTGCGACGAAAAATTCTGCTTCAGCGGAAGCGTTCTGGATTTGGAGGATGAACTCGTTTACAACACTGTAGACGGGTTTTCGGGAAAGGTGTTCAGGCCATACAAGCTCTTGTTCAGTGTTGTAAACAACTCGGAATTTGAAACTAACTCATACATGGATGCCGAGATAAGGGTCCTAAACCCCGATTCACTGCTTCTTTTGCAGGATTACACAATTTATGGCGCGCAAAGCCAGCAGAGGGAAGGCATTGCGGAACAAGGCTCAACCAACTGGATTGAGATTGGGAACCTTCTTCCCGACAACAGGGCACAGGGGGAAATCTACTTCACGCCCCAGAAAGGCGGCTTCGCTGTGCTGCAAATTGAGATAAGGAGCGGTCAGACTATTCACTTCAGCAAAACAATTTCAATAAACATTACTTCCGGCAGGGAAATGGACGTGCTTATCTCGCCTGAGATACTGCCAAG
>JAUWWX010000120.1 GCA_030616665.1 archaeon
CGATTTGCTATACTTTCCGAAAACACACTCTGCCCTGGAAACACTTGTAACAAAAAAGTGAGTTTGCGACGAGTTTGCGGTGCTGGCAGCGGCAATGCTTAGGGCCAAGGGAATTCCGACAAGGCTTGTAACTGGCCTAACCTATAACCCGCAGAGTGAAAAGGGCTGGGACAACCACGCCTGGCTTGAGGCCTACAATCCAAACAGTGGCTGGATTGCTTTGGACCCCACGTTTGGCGAAGCCGGCGTGGTGGACGGAACGCACATAGTAAGGGGCTTTTTTTCCGACCCAGCAGACTCAAGCGTTTCAAAGGCAAGGGCCGTTCAAACTGCTTCAGTGGACTTTGGGGAAAATTTTGCGCAAATTGAGGTCGAGTCAGCAAGGCTGTTTGATGCTGTTTTCTCCATCGAAGCAGACAAAGTGGTTATGCCTGCAAACAAATGGCATGATTTGCGCACAGTTGCAAAAAACCTGCGAAACAACTGGACTGTCGGCTGGTTTTCTCTTGTTTTGCCAGAAGGGTTTGAATCAGATGGCAAGAAAAAAATCGTTCTATTTGAGCAGGGAGAGGAAAAACAACTTGAGTGGAAGATAAGAGTTGACACAGAACTGAAAAAAGGAGAATACCTTTCAGGAAAATACAGGGTTGCGGGCATCGGCCAGGATTTGGAGAGAAACCTTAAGGTCTTGCCTGGCACAGCCTTCATTGAAGAGGCGGAAATAAGGCTTGTGGACCTGCTTCCAATCGTCGGGGGAAACAGGCTTGTTGTTGAAATAATAGTGGAAAACATTGGGGCAAAAAAAGCAGTGGTTGAAATAGAGATTGACGGAAACACGCATAAGATTGAAATACCCGGCTTTGAAAGCAAGACAGCAAGCATTGTGGTTTCAAATGCCGGGGACAGGGACTACAGCGTTTCAGTAAAGGGCCCTGGCCTGCTGTATGAGACAACAATAACATTGTACGAGGGCAGGCCATTGCCGGTGCAAGCTGGACAGCCGCCTGCTGCTGGGCCGCGTGCCGGCAAGGAATTGGTCACACAAATTGCAAAGCAGCTTTTTACAATGGAAAGCGCGTTTCTAGCAGGGATAATAGCCGGCGTTGTGCTCATTGTGCTTCTTTTAAAAGAATTGTTGTGGAAATAATTTTCTAAGGGCTTGCGACCGTAGTCTAGTGGTAGGATACGACCTTGCCAAGGTCGCGACTCGGGTTCAAATCCCGGCGGTCGCATCTTATTTCTCTTGACAGCGGCTAGGCTTCCCCTCTTTTTCTCCTGGAAGCAGCTCGTTGTAGATTGCAACTGCTGCAAAGTTGAAGCTGAGCAATTGGAATGGCTGAAGAAGCAGGAGGGAAAAAAGAATTGCCCCGCACAAGGCAAGCAGGAAGCTTGTTGGGGAAAGGTATCTAAATAATTGGCTAGACAGGAGCAACGACAAAACAATGACAAACATAAGGCTTGCAATTGCAACAACCAGAGCAACAAAGGCAAATGCTATTATAAGGCTCCACACCCTTTTTCTGGTTAGCCTCCAACTTTCCTCCAATGCTTTAAAAAGCCCTCCGCCTTCGCTTAGGAAAATTGGGATAGCAAGGCTTAGCCTGAGGAAATTGTATACTGCAACAATAAGGTAGGCGAGAAACAACACTGCTGAAAGGGCCCCACTTCCACTGCCTACCGCACTGTTTGGAATAAAGGCTGCAATGGCAAAAAGAATTGCAAACAATGGCAGCAAAAGCTTTTTTTTGTTGAACCAGCATAAGAGCGCAGCGAACGGTGTCAGTATGGCGAGGAAAAAAAGCGAGAAAAAGTGGGTCAAGTCCGGCTTAATGGCATTCAGGCTGCCTTGCCTTAAGCCAAACAAAATGATAAGGGCCTGCGCAAAGAACAACAGCAGGGCAAAGAGAAGGAATAGTGGTATTGCTGAAAAGAAAAGCGTGATTGCCATTCCTCCAACCAGCTGGGAGTTAAGCATTATTGCCTCAAAAGCGCTGTAGCTGCCTGAAAACAGGTTGAGCAGTACGTTCTTGAAGAGAAAGTACGAAATCAATGCCAGGGACAAAAAGAACAGCAGGTCAATCAGCCAGACAAGACCAACGTATTTCAAAAAGTTCCTTGTTTCCCTCCAGCTGAAGGCAAAGTACAGAACCTGGCCATAATCCATCCAAATCAACTAAGTTAGGCGAAAGGAATATTTAAAGGTATTCTCGCAGTTTTTTCCAAACAGCCTTATGTATTTCTTCCCTTGGCTTGATTCCAGCTCCGGACGCGCAGTCAACCCTTATCCAATTGGGTTTTTTGCAAAGACCAAGGTAAACCTGCCTTGTTGCCTCAAGGTAAGCCAAATCCGCTTCATGAATGTCTTTTTTCCTGCCCTCTTTCTGCATCAATTTTGCTGACACCTCTACAGGCAGGTCAAGGAAAATGGTTAAGTCTGGTTGAGGCAGCCTGCCTTCAACTGCCTCAATCCACTTAATGAATTCCTGCTGTTCTCCTCCCTTGAATTTTGCTGCCTGATGCGCTATGTTACTCGCTATGTACCTATCACAGACCACTATTTTGCCTTTGCTGAGCTGCTCTTCTATGAAGGGCATTGCATTGTACCTGTCAATGGAGTAGAGCAAGGTGGCAAGCTCTGGCCTTACCTCCTGCAAACTACCAAACTCGCCCCGAAGGTACTGCCTTACAAGCTTTCCTGAAAAGGTTTTGTCTCTTGGAAAGGAGATTAGAACGACCTCCTTCCCCTTCCTTTTCAAGCGTTCAAGCAATAGCTTTGCTTGGGTGCATTTTCCACTAGCGTCAGCGCCCTCTATTGCAAACAGTTTGCCCTGCATTCAAAAAAGCAACTGTAACAAAGTTATTTAAATGGTAATTGGAGTAAAATTTCTTGTGGATGCGACCGTGGTCTAGTGGTGAGGATCACAGCCTTCCAAGCTGTTGACCCGGGTTCGAATCCCGGCGGTCGCAATTCCTCCTTTTTTGCAAGGCAAAAACTTTCTTTTTCTAAAAAAAGAATTAAATACAACAAACACGCTAAAGAATAACAGAAAAAAAATGTTTCAAACAAACCAAAAAGCACAATCCAGCCTGGAATACCTTATGACCTATGGCTGGGCACTGATACTAATAGCAGCCGTTGTAGGCGTACTTGTCTTCATCATAAGCAGCCCTGTTTCAACCGTCTCCTTTAGCAGCAGCAACCCAACAAAAATCATAGTCAAAGCCGGAGCAATTCAAAACACAACCGCAACAGCCATACTGCAAAACATCACAGGCGGAAGAATAAACATCACTGACATCAACCAAACAGGCGCAAGCTACACACTACCCTGCACAATAAACGAAAAAACAACAGACATCGATGGTCCGGCAGGCGGAACAATGCAGCTTGAATGCCCTTTGTCAGGAGAATACCCAACAGGAGCAGTCACAATAAACTACACAGACTTCGCAGGAATACAAAGAACCACAACTGTAAGAATCAGCGGGGTC
>JAUWWX010000052.1 GCA_030616665.1 archaeon
ATAATAGTTCCCTCTTTCCTGAGCAGGGCAATTTTTCTCCAGTCCTAAAATTTGTGCAAATCGCCGCGCTGCCTTTTTTTGGCAAAGAAAGCTTTAAATGCACTGAATGAATCTATTACTATTAGTGGCCGGCGCAAGGCAAAAAAAGAAGCCAAAAAGTTGAGTTGAATTTTTTATGCAAAGGGGTAAAGCGAGGTTTAGGATTGTTGAACGCAGAGTAGGCCTGAAGGGACCGAGGTGGGCACAAAAAACCTCGTGGAATAGAGCTAAGGCAAATGTTTTGAGAGACTGGAAAAGAATGCTGGAAAACCAGCCTGGTGTGGAAGAGCTTGTTGCCGCACTAAGGGAAGCCGAAAAGCCAGGGGCTGTAAACTATGCAAAAATCGAGGCCATGGAAATAAAAATTGCAAAACAGTGGAGAGCCATGAATAAACTCAGGGACAGCCTTGCAAAGTGCATTCGGAACGGTCCAATAGTAGGAGAAAGAGTGGATAGCCTAAGGATTAAAATGGAACAGATAGAGGGGCCAAACGGGTTTATTCCAATGGTCAATGCCCTGTTGGGCGAATTCATAACACTCTGGGCAAAGCAGCCTGAAACAACGGCAACAATATCCCACATAAGGGCCCTGGAAGAGCTGAGAAGAAACCCAAATCCAAGGGCCAAAAAGAAGCGAAAGCCAAGGAAAAAACGCAGGGGAAAGAAGTGAATTCAGCCAGCCAGACAAACTACCAGAACGTAAGCCCGAAAACGATTCTTTCCTCGTACCGCAGGTTTTTTGGGATTTCGTAAGGCATCAGCAAACCCTCCTGCAAAGGTTTAAATTGTTTAGATTCATATTTTTTATTAGTGATTTTGCTTGGGGGGTCACATAGGGTTAAGTAGGTGCCTTAAATGGTTGCTGTAAAAAAAAACCGCCCAAGATTGAAATACGTGAGTTTAGAAAGAGGGCAAGGCCTGGATGGGCGAGAAGGGTTCGCCTAGAGACAAGGAAAGCCCAACTGAACACCATGGCTGCTGAAATCAGGAAAAAGATGCCCGGTGAAGAGGAGTTAAGGGAATTGCGCAGAGAGCTTGCTAAGAAAAACCCAATTTGGGGGAAGGTAAACAGGATTGAGCCAAGGCTTAGAACAGTGCTTGCAGAGCTTGAAGCCTTTTCCAAAGAAATTGATTCATTCCTGTCAGACTCTGGGCTAGTTCTCAACAAAAAAACAATAGAAAGCTTCCAAGAGGCGAAAGACGGGGCAACCGGCTCCCTTGGAATGATTAAATTCATTTTGGGCGAAATCGAAGAGAGGAGGGAGCCAAGACCAGGCTGAAGGGCGAGAGCCAGAAGGCACCTGTTTCCACTGCAGGCCCAAAAATTCCTGCGCTCAGAATTAAATACCCTGAAAGCGTTGCTTTATTATGGCGCTGCACAAGAGGGTCAGGAAGGGCGTGAACTTTAAGCCAAAGGGGCTGGACAAGGCATTGCACGGCATTAGGAGCAAAGGCGGCTCAGAAAAGGAGCAGCTGCGGATAATAAAGACAGCGCTTTTCTCAAGGGACATTGGCCTCAGGATGCGCATTGCAGACGACCTGATTAAGTGGGGCCAGTTTCGCTTTCTCATGGACATGGCAAGAAAGGCAAACAAAAAGCACTTTCCGGCAGACTTCTTCAGGGAAAAGTTCAGGTTCGGGGAATTCCCCAGCAAGTACTGGCCTTTGCCGGAAAAAAACCTGAGATTCCTTGTGCAACAGCTTGTCAAAGCAGTGAACAAGGGCCCTGCATTTAGGTACAAGGGCTTTGGCGTGTACGAAATGGAGGGTGACTTCCCGCAGGGGGGAATGCTCTACCACGGCTCAATCTACGTTGGCAAAAACCTCTCCAAAAAGATGAAAATGATAATATGCGCCCACGAAGTGGGAGAAATCTTCCACCACCAGGTAGGAATAGGAATGGAGCTGCTTGAAGCCAAAGGGCAAAACGCCGAAAGAGAATACCTGGAATGGATAAAAACAGAGGACATCGAAAGAATCAGGGAAGCCTCAAACACAGCCGAAAAAATGCCAGGAATGAAAGAAATCGCGAAGAAACTGATGGAAATCAGGAAAAAGAAGGCAATAAGCGGGCCGTGAAAAAGGCTTTGAATGAAAGACAGTGCCTTGACAAATTACCTTGCCCTCAAAAACTCTTTACACTCTCTCCATTAGCACGATGGCAGCATTCCCATCATTGAATTCTTGCAGGAAATTGAAGCCGTGTTCTCTGCCAAGATTTTTGACTGCTTTTATAGTGTACTTTTCCGATTTTAAGAGCCTTGTTTGGCCAAGCCAGCCCTCTACCAGCAGGCCATTTACCCTCCACTCAATGTCTTCCTGGCTTTTGCCTGGGAAGTACTGCTTGACTGTAGTGAAAAGCAAATCATTCATCAAGGGAGTCCTGTAGGCTTTGAGGATTCTCTGCATGTCTGAGGCAAGGTGCAAGCCCAAAATAAGCCTTTCTCCTTTCCTGCTCAGTTTTTTGAAGACTGCAAAAATTTCGCCTTGGTCAAAGTTTCCAACAGTGTTGCCAAGGCAGACATGGCAGGCTTTCCTTTCCCCAATGTCTTTTTGCTCCATGTTCTCAAACAGGTCGTGGAAGCCAAGGCAGGAAATTTCCGCGCCTGGATTCTCGTGCAGCAGGTTTGAAAGCATTGAAAAAAACCTCTCCAGGTAGGTCTTGTTTACGTCGATTGCAATTACTTCGCATGCCTTGTTCCTTTTCAACGCTGACTCCACTATAAAGGACTCTGTGTCCCCTGTTCCAACCCCGTAGAAAACCAGCCTGTTTCCCCCAATGCTTTTGGCCAACTTCCCACTGTTTTCCCGCAGCAGTACAAGCTCTGAGTGAATGGTTTTGTAGGGGTTGTTGTAGGAGGTCAAAGCAAACCACTTTTCAGGTTGCCTGTACCACTGCTCAGAGCCAAGCTCGCCTTTCCTGACTTCCTGGAAAAGCCTTTTGTCAAGGTAGGCAGAATCAATCCTTGAGACAATCTTGCATTTTTCCCTGCCAAGCCTTGCCAAACCCATTTAGACCAGCTCCTTGCAGTAGGGGTTTTTTGCCTTCCAGTTGCCTGTTAGGGAGAAGGCCCAGGGCCTGCAGTCAACGCAGGCAAAGCGGAGAGAGCAGTCTTTGCAGCCGTTGATGTTGTCGCACTTGAATTCGGCCGCGTTTTCCTTGAGGCGCTGGTAGGCCTTGCTAAAGCTTTCTTTTGTTAGGTCGCCTAGCACCTTGTCCCTGGCGAAGACGCAGGCAATCACCTTCCCCTCTGCGGTTACCCCGCATCTTTGTATCCAGCAGTTGTTGTAGAAGTGCTTCATTGCGAAAAAGTCAAGGTTTGGGGAAGCAGAACTGCCTTTTGCCTCAAGGCAGCCTTTTGGAAAGGAGCATGCTGCACAGCCGGGAATTTTTTCTTTGTCTTGCCTTCCGCTTGGCCTGGCAATGCTGAACTCTATTGGAATGCCCAGCTTTTTGAAGCGTGCCCTGATTTGTTTTTGGAAGGCATGGTTTTCCTTCATTAGGATGGCCTGGCCGCGCAGTGGAACACCCAGGTCCTTCAGTTTTTTTAATGCTGTCTGCTGTCTTTCAAAGCTGCCTTTCACATTTGTAATCGCATCGTGAGTTTCTGGGTTGTGCCCGTAAGCAGAGAATTGCACAATCGAATTTGCCTGCTTCAATGCAAGTGCTTGCTCGTCTGAAAGCAGGGTTAGGTTTGAGAATACACTGACCTTCTGCCCAAGATTTTGTGCAAAGCGCAGCAGCCCTGTAAAATCTTTTCTTAGCAGGCATTATCCGCCAGTGAATAGAAGGAATTTTGGCTTGAATTCGGAGATTTCTTTTATGATTTTTTTCCATTTCTGTGTTGAAAGCTGCTCTTCTTTTTTGCCAAAATCCTTGCCGCCATAGCAGTGCTTGCAGCGCAGGTTGCACCTAGCTGTTAACTCCAGGTTTGTGTGCCTGAGGCAAAGCTCTTTGTTTCCTTTGAGAAAGGGCCTCAAATCCTGTTTTTTGTAGGAAAAGCGCTTGAATTTGGGGGCCTCTCCTTCATTGAGTTGGAACACTTTGCCTTTTTCAAGGTCGTAAAATGCTTTGCCGTTGCTTCCGCTGACCAGGAACTTTTGCTGCATGCTGTTCACCTCAAGAAAAAAAGAAGTGCTGGTTAGAATACTTCGCCGCAGGTTGCGCAGACTGCATTGTCTCTAACAGCGTTTTTTAGGAAAGGTGTTTTCTCTGAAACTTTTGCTTCCTGCATTTTGAACATCACCTGTAAATAATGCTGCAGCCAGCATTTTAGAGAATTTACCCTTACATTTAAGGTTTTTGGCTTATGTGTTTGGTTAGGTCTGGCATTACCTTGTGCTCTGCCTTCTTCAAGTGCTCCCTGAAGGTTTGCACTGAAACATTCATTGCCTTTGAGAGCTTTGCAAAATCTGCTTTCTTTGGCCAGTCATAGTAGCCCATTTCAAGGGCAAGCTCCAAGGCCCTCTTTTGCTGCTTACTCAGCTTTGGCCTGAAGTGAATGAAGTAGATGTCTGAAAAGCTTCCTTCCTGGATTTTTTCAACCCTCACTTCCTTCAAGGATTTTTGGAGGCTTTTGATGAAGTCAGTTAAAGCAGTTTTCTTCCAGGAGGCAACCTCCCAGTACTCAAAGCCCTCTGTATCAACCGTTACAGGCTTGTAGAAGAAGAGCATTGGGTTGTAAAAGGTTGAGGGAAAGTCATCCGGCCTTACCTCCACAAAGAAGACTGCGTTGCCCTCCCTTTCCAGGTTTTTTACACGGGAGTCCTTTGCAAGGTCTTCGACAAAAGCGTTTACGTCCTCTTCCCTGCCTGAAAGCGTCTGAATCTGCGGTGCATGAATCTCGTTCTTTTCCCTGAAAACATCAAAGGCAATGCCGCCAACGTCTGTCACGTTGAACTTCCTGCACCTGTTTCCAATAACGCAGTCATGCCTTACCCTAACACGAGCAACCCACATAAGAACCTTATATGTAAGGTAAGGGTTAAAAAAGGTTTATTATGTAGAAGATGGGGGTTATTTTGGGATTTTTGTGTTTCCTGTGTTGATTATTAGCATTTTCTTGTTTTTTGGCAGGTTGTCCTTAATCTGCAGCATTAGCGCAAGGCCGGCTATTCCTGAGGCCTCGCAGTTTATTCCCTGTTTTTCCGCTATTTCAAGCGCTTTGTCAATGAATTTTTCTTTTGTTATGTGCACGTCTGATTTTGGGCCACAGAATCCAGCGCTCCTGTAGAGCCTTATCCATTGCTCGTCGTAGTGTACAAAGGGAAGGTGCGGCGAGTAAAGCTTGTCTGCCTTGGTTTTTGGGTTGTTTGTTGTCGCGCCCAGAAAGTTGCAGTTTCTCAGCTTTTGCACATTGCCCTTAAAGCGCGGGTCGTGGTTTTCTGTTGAAACCTCTTTCTTGTTTATGTTCAAAATATTCTCGTACAGGTTTCCTGTGCCAAACGGAATAAAGCAGTAGTCCGGGCTGTTGTTTATCACTTCATAGCTCATCCAGTCGTAGAACCTTGTTGTCGGGTCCAGTGCCTCGTTTGAGGTTATGTCAAGCCCGTTTGGGTTCTGGGTTAGCAGCAGAATTTCCTTCCAGTGCAGGGGCTTTTTTCCAAGGTCTGTTTCGAATATTTCGCAGCCCAGTTTCTGCAATGCATTTGAAACTTTTTCATCCAGGTTAAAGTCAACCAATGCCTTGAGATTTGGCAGCCTGTACTCCCTTAGCCTGCTCTGGATTGCGATGGCCGCCGAGCCAGAGGTAATTAGGGACATTTGGGGCAAGGGCCCTTTCAGCTGCCCTCTCTTCTTTGCAAGCAAAAAGCCCCTGTAGGTAACAACCATCTCCCAAGCCATCCTGTCCTTGTGTGTTCCGGTGGGATTGACGCTTTCGTCCTTCAGCCAAACGTCTAAAAAGCCCGGCACCTCTATTTTGAAAGTTTGCGTCGCAGGAAATTTTGGGTTCTCAGGCGGAAACTCCGGCCTCTCTGGATTGTTCTCCGAGGCAACAACAATGGAGCCAAGAATTTGCTCCTCTTTCCTGCTCAAAACCATACTAAAAATAAACCAGCAAAATTTTTAAAAACAACAACAAAACCCTACAAAAATTAAATTGACACAGCATTCGGAGGCCCGGCAACGGAAAAGGAAGGAAAGGGAGGGGACGGGGCGGGTTTTGGGGGAGAAGGGATGGGGGTCAGAAAAAAGTACCACTGTAAAAATTCATAGAAAAATATTTAAATTGTTATTGTATATAATATATTCGGTGGAAACCAGTGAAAGACAACCAACATACTGAAAAA
>JAUWWX010000066.1 GCA_030616665.1 archaeon
GGAAGACTACTGCAAATTCCACTACCCTGAAAAAGACCTTTCAGAACACGCAGACATTATTACAAAAAAACTCGAAGAAAACCCGCACTATCTTGAAGAGAAAAGAGAACAGTACAACAGGGAGGTTGCAGAACTTGAAGCAGGTTTCAGGCTTGCGAAAGAAAAAAGCAGTGAGATGGCAGACGCAGAGCTTTTTGAAATTCTGCCAAGGCTTGAAATTGCCCTGGAAAACGCCCTCGGGATAGCCCACATTATTGAAGGCATCTCCATAAGGCTTGAAAAAAACCTTTACGACGCACTTGGAAAAAAAACATCCGGCAAAGAACTGAACAAAGATTATTCAACAATTGCCGCACCACTAACTAGGTCATTCCTCTCAAAAAAAGAGGAAAGATTGTGGCAGATAAAGAATGCACCCAAAGAAGAACAAGCAAAACTTGTAGAAAAATTCATTTCCGACTTTTTCTGGCTGAAAACAAACTTTGCAGGCAGCAAACAATTAACAAGCCATGAAATCTTTGAAGAGACAGAAAAGATGAAAGGCTTTCAAAAACCAGACTTTTCCGCCCTAAAAGAACAAAAAGAGGAATTGTTCAAAAAACACAGCTTTGGGGAGAAGGAAAAGCAGTGGCTGCAGTGGGCAGAAACTTTAACAGAGTGGCAGGACGACAGGAAGAAAAACATGTTCAGAGGCGTCTTTGCACTTGATAGGGTGCTCCGAGAAATAAGCAAGAGGCACAAAATAGACCTGAAAAGCCTTCACTACCTGCTTCCAAGCGAAGTTCCAGAGGCGCTAAAAAATAAAACAGTGGAAAAGATTGCTGCGGAAAGAATCCAGGGCTGCATCTTTGTAAAAAAGCTTGGAAAACTGGCTTTCTTTGGAAAAGAGGACTTCCTGGAATTTGAAAAGGCTTTCAAAAAAGACCAGAACGATGAAGAGATACTGACAGGCATGAGCGCATCGCTCGGCACTGCAACAGGCCCTGTGAAAATCTGCACAACTATTGAATCTCTTGAAAAGGTCAAGGAAGGAGACATTCTCGTGGCCTCAATGACAAGGCCGGAATTTGTGCTGGCAATGCAGAAGGCAGCCGCAATAGTTACGGATGAAGGCGGAATAACATGCCATGCAGCAATAGTAAGCAGAGAATTGGGAATTCCGTGCGTTGTCGCAACCAAAAACGCAACAAAGGTACTGAAAGATGGCGACATAGTGGAAGTGAAAGCCAATCACGGCTCAGTGAGAAAACTATGACCCAGTTTCCAAAAATTTCTTTCAACAGCCCATATACGCAAAAAGGCAAGATGAATGTTTTCCAGGGAATGTTTCCGGCAAAAGGCTATACTACATTCAGCGTTTTCGATTTTGGAAGGGAATTCAAGCCCATGCTTGCAACAATAATTCAGGGAATGGGCCAATGGGTTTTTGAGGAATCAGAATTCAATGAATTGGCGAAAATGTACGCCAAAAAGCTGGGAGAAAAAGTCGCATTCAAAGAACGCTTTGGAAAATGGATGCAGATCTGCAAAAGAATTGAGGGCTTTACAGCAGAGGTGAATGAAAAAGACTTGTCAAAGCTCTCAGAAGACCAAATAAAGCATCTTTTTGAAGAACTAAGGAAAACCATAGCAGAGTTCTGGAACTACAGCATGTTCACAGAGATGTTTGACGCCGGCTACGATGCAGAAGACCTTGAAAGAATCAACAAAGGTCTTGGCTTAAGCCGAAAAGAAATACAGGTTATGATAACACCGACAAAACCGACTTACGTCAAAGAACACAAACAAACACTCTACGATTTGCTTGAAAACCCAAGTGAAGAAAAAAAGCAAGCCTTCTTGAAAAAATTCTTCTGGATAAAAACAGACTACACAGAAACAGGGAAGTACACTGAAAAAGACTTAGAGCAAGAACTTGCAGAACTCAAAAAGGGTAATTGGGAAAAAGAAAAACAAGAACTTTTGAAATTCTCCAAGGAAATTGAAACACAGCAATCAGAAATACTGAAATCTAAGGGTCTTGAAGAAAATCCATTTTGGTTTTACAAAGAGCTCACATTTTGGCGTGACGAAAGAAAAAGATACAATTACATGTCGTTATTTGCAGCAACACAGCTTGCATTAGAGGTTCTAAAAAGAAAAGGCTTTGAAAAGCACTTGAATGTACTGATGCCAAACGAACTCTTTTCCCTGCCGAAAAAACAAGAACTGGAAAAAAGAGAAAAAAATGGGGTTATTGCCATTGTGTCAGGTAAAAAAATAGAATTATACGCTGAACCTGATGCAGAAGAAAAACTGGAAGAAAAATTAGGCAACCAAGAGACAAAAGGCTACTTAAGGGGCATGAGCGCCTCAATCGGAACAGCCACAGGAAAAGCAAAAATCATTCTTTCACCAAAAGACTTTCACAAAATGCAGGAAGGAAACATTTTAGTGGCTCCAGCCACCAGGCCAGAGTACGTGCCAATAATGCAAAAAGCAGCAGCTATCGTGACAGACGAAGGCGGCATTACATGCCACGCCGCCATAGTAAGCAGGGAATTTGGAAAGCCTTGTGTGGTGGGAACAAAGATTGCCACAAAAGTGTTTAAAGACAATGACTTACTGGAAGTAAGAGCAAACCATGGCCTTGTGAAAAAACTTTGAGAGAAGAACCATTAGCTTTGGGAAATCATGCTGTCAAGCACCTTTGCTTTTCTTGGGTCCCTGAAGCCTATTTCTTTCCTGAATTTCCCAAGACTTGTCTTTGGAATGAAAACCTCGTAAACTTTTCCCCTTAGGTAAAGAGTGTCCTTCTTGAACTCACTCCATTTCCCTTTCCTTGAAAGGATTGGGCCGCCTCTTGGATTGTTTTTTATTCCGAATTCCGACAAAATCTTTGAAAGATAGTCCTTCAATTCCCTGTTTTTTGTCTTGAAGCGAATTCCCCCGGTCTGTGTTTTCCTGCCAGGCTTTTTTCTCTGGAAAGGAAAAGCGTTGGAGTCAACCAATGCCATTGCAAACTGCTTTCTGGCTTCCTTCTCCTTCAAGAATTTATGTGGAATGTGGCTTCCAAATAAGGTTGCTTTATTGAGAAAGGAAGCAACTTGCACAGAGCTTGCCTTGTCTTCTGCGGCAGTAAAGCGGTCCATTTTACGGTTCCTCGACTTCATATGGTATGCAAAAACCTCTTTTTGAGCGTTTCTGAGTTCTCGTTCAACCGAACCGCTTTTCACGGAGGAAAGGATGGTCACACTACCACGCTTGTTAACATATGATGAAAGGTGCCCTGTCATTCTTACACCAAGAACATACCCAATTTTTGGGTTTTTCAGGCCAGCTTCACTCAGGTGCTTTAAGCGCTGGTCCACGCTGGAATGAATATAATTTGGTGAAATTATCTTCGGAAGGTGTCTGCCATGCCACCATCGGCCCAGGGTTCCGGGTGGAATGCCTTGGCTTGCCGCAACCACATTAACCTGCTCTCCGGCATTAAGCCTGTCAAACAAGCCCTTTAGCAAAAGGAACTTTTCTTGCATCTCATGCAGCCTTTTCCTCTGCATTTCTGCAGGAAGCCCCTTCCAAGCATAGGCTTGAAGGTATAGCTCCCGCAGGTCTGAAAACCGAAGAGGCTCTTTGCCTCTACTGAAACGAAGCTTTATATCGCCCTTAGGACGCCTTTTTGGCATATGTAATAATTAGGAAGAGGCTATTAAAATTACTTTCTCTTATAGCCAACAACCTTCTTCAAGTAGCCAACTATTTCAGGATTCTGCAGCGTGCTTGCATCCCCCAATTTTTCGTTGACAAGCATGCTCTTCAGGAAGCGCCTCATTATCTTGCCACTTCTTGTTTTGGGCAAGCCCTTTACGAAGAAAACCTGGTGCGGCTTTGCAGTTGGGCCAATCTCTTTTCTAACCTGCTTCACTATGCTGGCCTCAACCTCTGGCGATGGCTTGACACCAGGCCTTAGGACAACGAAGGCAACCGGAACCTGGCCCCTGATCTCGTCAGGCTTTGGGACAACAGCAGACACTATGACCTCCGGATGAGAGGTAATTGCGTCCTCTATCTCTGCGCTGGACAAGCGGTGGCCGGCAACCTTCATCACGTCATCCACCCTGCCAGTAACCCTGATATTGTGCTTGTCAAACCACTTAGCGCCATCGCTTGTGTAATAGACCTTAGGGCCATACTCTCTCCAATAAGTGTCGCGATACTTCTTTGGATTCTTCCAAACACCTCTAAGCAGTCCAGGAGGAAAAGGGGGCTTGAAGACAAGGTAGCCTGTCCGGCCTTTTTTCACAGGCTTCCCTTTCTCGTCTAAGATTTCTGCCCTCGTTCCAGGGAATGGCCTGCCTGCAACGGTTGCTATGAAAGGACCTATTCCAGGCAGTGCGTTCACCAGAGTGCCGCCTGTTTCGGTCTGCCACCAGGTGTCAATAACCGGGCACCTGCCATTGCCAATGCAGCCAAAATACCAAAGCCATGTTTCTAGGTCAATGGGCTCGCCAACCGTTCCCAAAATCCTCAGTGTGGAAAGGTCATATCCCTTTGTTAACTCGCAGCCCATTTTCTTGAACATCCTTATTGCTGTTGGCGCAGTGTAGAAAACGCTTACGTCAAACTTGTCTGCAATCTTCCAAAGCCTGCCCCAGTTAGGCATGTCTGGCGAGCCCTCATAGATGACCATCGTCGCACCAACAGACAATGGACCATAACAATTGTAGGTGTGGCCGGTAATCCAGCCTACGTCGGCAGTGCACCAGAAAACGTCATCCTCATGCAAGTCAAAGTCCCAGAGAGTAGTCCAATAAGCCTGCGTCAAGTAGCCAGCAGTGTCGTGTATTACGCCCTTTGGCTTGCCTGTTGTTCCACTTGTGTAAAGAAGGAATAGTGGCGTGTTTGATTCTACTGGAACTGGCTTGCTGTCCTCGCTTGCCTTTGCCATTAGCTCGTGGTACCAGTAGTCGCGGCCTTTTCGCATTGGCAGTTTGAGCTCATCCTTGCCAGTAAACCTTTTCACCACAACAACCTTTTTCACTGTTTTTGCCTTTGCTGCAACGTCAGCCTGCTTTTTCAGGTTTATCTGCTTTCCCCTTCGCCAATAGCCGTCGCATGTTACAAGCACTTTTGCTCCGCAATCCTCAACCCTTTTCCTGAAGTTTATTCCACTGAAGGCCGAGAAGACAATGCTGTGCACTGCTCCAATTCTGGCACAAGCAAGCATTGAAACCATTACCTCCGGAATCATGGGCAAGTAAATGCCAACCCTGTCTCCTTTCTTGACGCCAAGCTTTTTTAAAACATTTGAGAACTTGCAGACTTCCCTGTAAAGGCCCCTGTAGGTAATCTTTCGCTCCCTTTCCTCCAATGGCTCTGACTCCCAAATAATCGCAACCTTGTTTCCCTTGTCCTTCAAATGCCTGTCAAGGCAGTTGTAGCTCGCGTTTAATTTGCCTCCCAAAAACCATTTGAAGTAAGGCGGTTTTGACTCATAAACCTTTTTCCATTCCTTGAACCAGTCAAGGCCGTCTCTTGCGAGACAAGCCCAGAAGTCCATTGGGTTTTTGGCAGCATCTTTGTAAAAGCGGTCAGTACCAACCCATGCCCTTTCCCTCATCTCAACCGAGGGCCAGAAAACGTTTCGCTTATTTTTGTCCCTAACAACCCACTTTTCTTTTTTTGCCATAACAAACCACAAGAAGAATGCTTTAAATGTTTAAATAATTAATGGCACCACAATAAGCGAAACAATGGTCATCAACTTTATCAAAATATTCAGGCTTGGCCCAGAGGTATCCTTGAACGGGTCACCAACAGTGTCTCCA
>JAUWWX010000028.1 GCA_030616665.1 archaeon
CGACAAGCCTGTGCATGTTGCTTTTAAGCAGGTTTAGTCTCTTTTTGTAATTGGGTTTTCCGTCCCTTCTTCTCCTAAAGCTAACCTTGAAAGTACTTTTTCCAGCCATGCCAAACTACCCCTTTCTTTCCTCAACCGCTGCCTTCAAATACTTTTTTCCCTTGAAGTAGCCGCCTTTAATCCTTTTGTACAGCCTCCTGTAGCCCACTTTTTCAACCGCTTTTCCCTTTTCCTTCTTCAACTGCCTAAGCATTTTCCTCTGGCTCCTGACATTCTTTATCCACGTTGACTTCTTCTCGCTCCTGGCTTTCTTTGTTCCCTTTCTCTTTCCTTTGCCCCTCTTCCTGCCTTTCTTCCTTTTTTGGTGCAAAATCCTGGCCCTGCCCCTGCTCTGACTGTTCTGCATTTTCTTCTTTATCACGCCTTCCTCTATGAGGGTCCTTACATCCTCCTTTGTCATCACTGACTTGACCTTGTCTCCTTTATCTGGATCGAGCCAAACCCTGTTCACTCCACATTTCAAAACCAAGGTCGCCATTCTCTTAACCTTTTCTTGTCGCATCTTTTTTCACCTATTCAAAACCAAAATCTTCAATTCATCCGCTTTCCTCAGCATAGCTGCCTTTTTTTTCCTGCCGATTTTTCCGCTCAACCTAGCGGCAACCCTTTCTTTTTCCTTTTCCAAGTCAAAAAGCTGCTGCATGTTCAGCACAAGCCTCTCCCTGTATCCACTAGGATGCACAAACCTAATCTCCCTGCTCGTCCTATAGCCTGTGCCAGGCACAAGCCCGTCCTCTTTCTTGAAATAAATGTCTATTCCCCTGGGTTTTCTCCACTTCTGCCACTTCCTGTTGCTAACCTTTCTAATGCTTCTCTTTCCAAAACGGCCCCTAAACATCCTCCTCTTCTTCTCTTTGACAAGCCTTGACAGTCTCTTAACCTCATTACTCTTCGCAATCTTAATCAGCTTTTTCTTAGCGCCCTTTTCCTTTTCTTTTGTGGGTTTTTTCTTAGCGTCCTTTTCCTTCTTTTCAGGTTCTTTCGCAGACCTTTCACTTTTTTTCCCAGTGGGCTTTTTTGCCTTTTTTCCGGCCTTTTTTCCAGCGTCTTCCTTTCTCTCAACTGCCTTGCTAGGCTTTTTGTGTTGCTCCTTGCCAGGCTTTTTCTTTTCAGGCTTGTCTTTCTTCTCTTCGGCCATTTTAGCTGTTCTCCTTCTTTTCCTGCATTGCCTTTTCAACAATAAATATTCCATCCTGGTAAATCCTCTTGTCCTTGCCTTTTACCTTGGTTGCCCTCTCGATATTTGCAGCAGTCTGCCCAGCCGCCTCCTTATCACGGCTTTTCACAATGACTTCCTTGCCTTTCACAGTTACCGTTGCACCTGCTACAATCTTGGCAATTCTTGCCCTCTTTTCCCCACTGAAGTTGTTGATTTCTACAGTGTTGCCTTTTACTACCACGTTCATTGGAAAGTGGCTGTAGACCATTGCCAGCCTGTAAACGTATTCCTCTTGCAGACCTTTAACCATGTTTTTTATATGCGAGGAAAGGGTGTTAATCAAGGCGTTCATTCTCCTCGAAGCAGGTCTCCCAACAACAATTAACCTGTCTTGTTCCTGCTTGAACGAAATGCCGTTTACCTTGAATTGCTTTGCCGTTTCCTTTCCCCCTTCTTTTATGGCAATAGTGTAGCCATCTATTTCTACGCTGATGCCAGGCGGCAGAGTAACCGCCTTTTCAACCGAATTTTTCACCATTTCAAAGTCCTCTCCTAATAAACATAGGCTATAAGCCTGCCTCCAACTCCTTTCTCTTTTGCTTCCCTGTGGGTGAGAACGCCCCTTGGCGTGCTAACAATAAGAATCCCTACATCCCTGGCTGGAAGATACCTCTTCTCAAACTTTTCAAACTTGTTTTTCTTCACTGCATACCTTGGCTTAATGGCCTTGCATTCGTTGATTTTTCCAAGCAGGCCAATCCTGTAGATTCCGTCCCTGCCGTCCTCAATAAATTCAAATGACGAAATATAGCCCTTTGCCTGCATTACCTTGAGGATTTCCCCAAACAGTTTTGGAGCAGGCCTGTACATACACTCATTCTTTGATGCATTGTCGCTGTTCTTGATTGCAATTAATCCATCTGCTATTGGGTCTATCAAACTCATAAAACTCACCTAATCAAATTTCTTAAAGCCAAGTAGTTCGGCAACTTCCTTAAAGCATCTCCTGCAAACCTGTAGGTTGTACTTTCTTATGACCGCCTTCCTCGTTCCACAAATCCTGCAGCGCCTTTTCTTTTTCTCTTCCCTCTGGTTTCTTCTCTCTTCACTCATTGGAAAACAACCCCGAATTTTTTCTGAATGAATTGTATTGCCTCACTCTTTGCTATTACATGGTTTTTGCCAACCTTTTTACCCTGCACTTTCCTCCTCTTAATTCTGAAACCAGGTCTTTCCAAGGTAACCAAAACATCAAAGCCCTTTACCCCAAGGGCAGGGTCATACTTTACGCCAGGCAAATCTATATACTCATGAATGCCAAAACCAAAGTTTCCCTGGTTGTCGAAGCATTTCTTGTTCAGGGCATTTCCTTTTGCAGCCAAAGCCATTTTCAAAAATTCTTCTGCTCTCGCCTTCCTCAAAGTTACCTTCAAGCCAATCGGCAGGCCTGGTCTGATGCCCCACTTGGGCTGCCTTACCCTGCACTTTGTCTGCACAGCCTTGCTGTTTGTTATCTTTTCAATTATCTTCTGGCCTACCTTCATTTCGTTTGGTTCAGGGCCAATGCCCATGTTTACGGTTACTTTCGCAATCCTTATTTGTCGCATGTTGTTTCCTGAATTCATTGCTCCTCACTCTACCTTGATTACAGGCTTGTTGTCTCCAACAATTATAATGTTTGATTCAACTGTTTTGAACTCTCCTTTCTTTGTTTCCAGCGTAACCAGCTTTGGCCTCTTCATCGTTCCTGCTACAAAATCCTTTACATTTGCCACGCTTCCTATATGCTTTCCGTCAATTACCAGGACTGTTTTCTTTGGTCCTTGCTTCAGCACCTTCAAAAGCTTCTGTTCTGGAACCTGAATCAAAAGGCTGTCTCCAACCAATACCTCTATTTTCTTTTGCCTCATCGTCCTGCCATCATTTGTCGCAAGCTGCACAACACCCTTTGCAATGTTTTTCTTGCCCACAACCTTGCACAGCTTTTCCTTTTCGCCAAATTTCTCCTCGGAAAGCCTAAGCTTTCCCTTTTTGCTGAACAAAACCCTAAAGGTCTTCTTTTCCGGTACAACTGTAACCAAATCAAACAATCCAACCGGTCTCTTGGGGTTTTTCACGACTTTTCCGTCAACCAAGACAAGGCCCCTATTTAAAATACCTCTTGCCTCCTTTGCGTTCCTTGCAACCTTTAACAAGTCCCTCAAAACAAACCCCAGTGCAGCACTGTTCTCTCTTCTGTGCGGGCCAGGCTTTGCCCTAATATGCCAAGTACGGTATTTCCTAAGCAATGGAATCGCCTTGCTTGCAGAAAGCCTTTTTTCGCTTTTTCCCTCTCCCTTCTTCGCCATCTTCAACGCACCTTCTTTTTTTCTTCAACTACCTTTTTCCTTTAAGGTTTTCCTTTTAAGCTTCCTTTTTCTCTTTTCCTGTGGTCTCTTCTTTTTTTCCTTTTCAGCTTCTTTCTTCTCTTTTCTAGGAATCTCTCCTTTTTCTTCCCTCTTTTTCTTTTCAGCTTTCTCTTTTCCTGTTGTTTCTTCTTTTTCTTCAGGGCTTTTCTTTTCAGTTTTCTCTTTCCCTTCCTTTGCAGGCTTCTTTGCACCGAAGCGCTTTGCGTCGCTCTTGTCAAGTTCGGTGACGAGCAGGTTTGATGCATGTACTGGCAGTGGTATTTCCTCGCCGCTTGCCTTCTTCCTTACCAGTTTATCAACAAAAACAACTCCTTTCTTGTAGTCAACGGCTGTGATTTTTCCACTGTTTCCCTTTTTTGTTCCCCTCAAAACCTTGACATTGTCTCCCTTTCTCAAAGGAATGCTTCTCGTTCGAAGCTGCTGGCTAAGCTTTTTGTCCAAGTGTGCAGCAAGGGACTGTTGTTTTCTGTGCAGAGGCTTGTGGTAATGGAATCTTCTCTGCTTCTTTGGCTTGCTTGACTTAACCTTATTCACAGTTGTCACCTAAATAATCGCCGAAGCGATTCCCGCGATTTTTGGAAACCTTTCGCCAACCTCTTTTGCGATAACGCCTTTTATCTCACTTGCTTTGGGAAGCCCCTTCTCGTCAACCAAAACAACGGCATTGTCCTCAAACCTTACCCTCAAACCGTTTGGTCTGCGGTATTCCTTCTTGACTCTGACTATAACAGCCCTTTCAACCTTCGACCTGATTTCCGGCTTTCCCTTTTTCACAACAACATTAACCATGCTTGCGATCCCTGCCTTTGGATTCATTCTTTTGTTTCCCTTAAAGCCCATCACGCTGATTATCTCAACAACCTTTGCCCCGCTGTTATCTGCGCAAACGCACCTGCTTTTCTGTGACAAGCCCTTTGTAACATTGCTGCTGATTGCCCTCATTTTTTACTCCGCCTGCTCAGCTCTAGGATGTTCCACTTTGCTTTCTTCCTGCTGTTCTTTGTCTTCTTCCTGCTGCCTTTTCCCTTCTTCCTGTTCTTCAGCACTTTCCTGCATTCTTTTCTCTTTTTTCTTCGCTGTTTGCTGTTCCTCTTTGCCTTCTTCCTGCATTCTTTTTCCGCTTTCTTCTGCTTTTTGCTGTTTCCCGCTTTCTTCCCTCAAGGCTGGCTCGCTTTCCTGCTCTTTGGTTTTGCCTGCTTCTTTCTCTTTTTTCTTTTCGTGGAAGGTGTCTTCCTCAACCTTCACAGTTCTCTTCTTTCCCATGACCTTCAAAACAACAAAGCTCTTTGTCTTGCTCAGCTTCCTTGTTTCTCCAACCTTCACAATGTCGTCCTCTTTGGCATTTATGCAATCTGGGTTATGTGCATAAATCCTGCTCTTTGACTTTGCGTACCGCTCATATTTTGGGACATACCTTACAATTGTCCTTTCAACGACGACTGTCTTGCCGGGCTTTGCGCTGACAACCACGCCTGTGAATAGGGTTCCCCTAACGCTAATAACGCCGTGAATCGGGCATCTGCTATCACTGCATTCTGGCATCTTTCTTTCCTCCAAAATACTTTATCCTGTCCTCAGGTCTTTGTCCTAGCTTGCTGCAGTCAAGCAAAACCTTTTCCGCTCCAACATTAACCATCAATTTCACTTCCATTTTTGGCAGCTTTTTTTCACCTTTTCTTGTTTCAATCACAACCAAATTCTTTGTCTCATCCACAATCTTTCCCTGCAAGCCAATCCTACTCTTGTCACTGCTCTCAACTACCTCTGCCTGCAAACCAATCCATTCATGGCATGCAAGGTTTTCCTTTGTGATTCTGTAATTTTTTGCATTAAGCATCGATTAACTCCTCCTTGAAACCCTGTTGCAACAACATTTCCTTGACCTTGTCCTTGTGGTTTCCCTGCAAAATGATTTTCCCCTCCTTCAAAGTCCCACCGCAAGCCAGACTTTTCTTCAACTGCTTGGTCAGGCTGTCGGTGTCAACATCGTTGCCAAGACCGCTTACAATCGTAACGGTTTTCCTGAAACGCCTGTTATCAACCCTTATCTTTATCTTCTGCTGCTCCTTTGCAATCTGCTCACAGATGCACAGGTTCTTTGGCAGCCCACATTTTGGGCAAATGTCTTCCATTAAACCTTTTTCACCTCCTTTTTTTCCCGGCTTTCTTCTTTTTTGCTTTGGCCATCTTGGCGCGTCTTTTTTTCATTACAGGCCAAGCCTTTTTCCCGGCCTTTCCTTTCTTTTCCTTCATTTTTCGCAACCTTTTTCCGATTTTTCCTTTCTCCTTTCGTTCAACCTTTTCACCTGGCTCTTCTGCCTCCTCTGTCTCTGACACCTTCTCAGGCAGAGGCGATTCTGCTTCACCTGCCCTTGCTTTTTCATTGATAATGGTCAAAAGCCTTGCAATATTCTTCTTCCTGCCCCTAATTTTGCCGGGGTTTTCCGGTCTTGTGCCTCCTGCCGCGACCGCCTTTTCCTTTGCAAGCTCTGCCTTTAGTTCCCTAACCTGCTTCTTTGCCTCCGAAACAGACATTCCTCTCATTTCACCAATCTTCATAAATCTCTCTTCCCATCCTTTTCAGGCCTCTTTTTAATTGGCTTTTCTTTTTTCTCCTCTGCCTTGCCTTCAGCCTCTTTTTTTCCACTCCTAAGGGTCTCTTTTGGGCTAGCTTCTTTTTTTCCATGTTCCTTTTTCTTCGCTGGCATAGCTTCCTTTTTCTTGCCCATTGCCTTTCTCCTAACTTTTTCTTTGCCTGCTTTTTGCTTTTCTTTCCCGGCTTCCCCTTGCTTTTCTTTTCCAGGCTTCTTCTTTGCAGCTTTTTCCTTTTTTTCCTTTGCACTTTTCTCTTTCCTCTTGGCTTTTTCAGCAGGCTTTTGCCCTTTTTCAGCAGGCTCTTCCTTTTCCATTTTCTTTTCAGTTGCAGGTTCAGCTGGTTTTTCTTCTATGGCTTTTGGCTTTTCTTTTTCTGCCGATTCCTTTTGCTCAGCTAGCTTTTCTTCAGCAGCCTTTGCAGAGGCTGCCTCAGTTTCCTTCTTTTTAATGGCTTTGCCAATATCAACCTTGTCTGGAAAAACAATTTCGGGTCTAATTATACTCAACTTAATTCCAATTGCCCCGGCTTTTGGGTAAGCCGATGCCTTTGCAGTGTCAACAAGCTTAACCTGGTCACCAACCTTTTTCATGTAGCCCTTTACAGCCCTGTGCTTTCTCTTCCTGCCCCCTTTTCCAGAAAGCTTTCCCTTCAAAACCAATTCAACACCTTGGGCCCCTGCCTCATCTATGTTTCTAAGGGTCCTAAAGGCAACACTCTTCCAGCTAAAGCCCCTTTCAATCAATTCAACCATTTTGTCGACAGTGGCTCTTGCGTCTAGAGTAGGGTTCTGAATGTCCTGAATCTCAATTTGTGGGTTATCAATGCCAAACTTTTTGCCAATTTCCTCTGTCAGCTGCCTGATGTTCTGACCACCTTTTCCGATTGCAAGCCCTGGCCTTGCAACCCTCAAAATAATCCTTGTAACCAAGGGGGTCTTGACCATATGCAGGCCTGTAAAGCCAGCTCTATTCAGCTGCTTTTTGAGGTATTGCCCAAGCTGAATCTTTTTCATTCCCTGCTCAATAAATGTCCTCTCAATCATCCAAAACACCTGGCTTCGTTTGCCATCCTACTTTGCCTCCCTTGCGATAACCTCAATGTGGGTTGACTTTCTCCTTCGTCTCTTGCCTGCAATCTTGCCCTTTGGCTGCATGCTTCTTCTTGCAAAGCCTCTGCTTGCAAAGCAGTGGGTAATAAGCAAATTTTCGCTGTCCAAGCCCTTGAAGTCGGCGTTTGCCTTAACGCTGAGCAGCAGCTTTAGGAAAACTGTGCACAGCCTTTCTGGAAACCTTCCGCTCTTCACACCAGAAACGCTTGCGCCCTTCCTGTGTGCCACCTTCTTGTTGTATTTCCTCAAAGGCAAGAATTCCTCCTTGGCAAGAATCCTTTGAAGCCTCTTTTCAACACCTGAAATAGTTTTGCCCTTTATTTCCCTACACATCTCTGTAGAGTACTTTGTTGAAACAGGCTGGTTCTTTGCAATTGCCTTGGCAACATTCTTTTCGTTCTTTACTTTCACCTGATAACCTTTCTTAACCATTCTTGTATCACTTTCCTCTTGCTTGGTGCCCTTTCTTAACCATCCTAACATCACTTTCTTGCGCTAATCGCTGTACTGCTCCTCGTCGCCCCAATTCCTGCCTTTCCGTGCACAAGCCTTTTCCTTGTCATTGCGAATTCGCCAAGGTAATGGCCAAGCATGTCTGGTTTTATCTCAATTATATCAAAGTCATTTCCCTTGTGTATGGCAAACTGCAGCCCAACCATCTGCGGAATGACAATAGTGTCCCTCTTGTGAGTCCTGATTGGCTTTTTCTTACCTTCTTTTTCAGCCCTGGCAATCTTCTTAAGCAAGTGCCTGTCAAATCCCCTTAACAGGCTCCTTCTAGCCCTGCTATTGCAAAGCAGTGCAAATTCCTCTATGCTAAGCTGCCTAAGCTGTTCCAGTGTTTTTCCCCTAAATCTAAACTCTTTTCCAAGCATTTTCTAATACTCCCTCAGTTCTTCTTCTTCCTTCCTGTTCGCTTGCTGCTAATGCTTCCGACCTTTCTGCCAGGCGGCGCATTCCTGGACGAGCTCTTGCTTTTGCCGGCATGGTGTTGCGACCCGCCAAATGGATGGTCCGAAGGATTCATTGCGACTCCTCTCAATCCTGGGTAGTGCCTGCTTCTTGCAGCCATAAAATGAAAAGCATTTCCGGCCTTTACCCTTGGCTTTTCCAGCCTACCGCCACATGCACTGCAGCCAATTGTTGCCCTACTTTCAAGCTTAAAAGGCTTTGTCTGGCCGCTTGGCAGCTTTACATAAGCCGCCCTTTTGTCCCTGTTCACAAGCAATGCGTAAACGCCGGTTCCTTTGACCAATTTGCCGCCATCCCCGGGGATTAACTCCAAGTTGAATATAGGGCAGCCCTCCGGAATGCTTACCAAAGGCAAGACATTGCCGATGACAACGCCTGCATTTTTTCCAATCTCAATCGGCTGACTGACTGCAAGCCCTTCTGCTGCAATCACATAGTTTGTGCTTCCATCCTCAAAACCAACCAATGCAAGTATGCTGCTCCTGCCTGATTCCTTTACCAAATCAAGTACCTGGCCTCTAATCTTACTCTTTGCCTGCCTTTCGCTGAGGCTACGGTAACTAACCTTAATGCCCTTGTGCTTTGCCTCAAAGGTTGAACTGCCTTTTCCTCTCCTCTGCTGCCTCAATCTCTTCCCCATAATTATATCACTCCAAGCTTTGTTGCAATCTCGTCTGCCTTAAACTGCTTGTTTACCTTCACAATCGCTTTCTTCC
>JAUWWX010000054.1 GCA_030616665.1 archaeon
TTATGCGAACCCTTGCCCTAATTGCGTTCAAGCAGCCTGTTTTGCAGACGACTGTAATAAAGTACAGGAACAACAAGGCATATGACCACATTCACCGCTTAGTAGAAGAGGGTTTTGTTGTCAGAATCCCAAAGGGAAGAAGCTTTACCCTGAGGACAACAAAGAAGTTTTTGGAGTATTTTGGAGAGGATGCAATAAAGCAGAAAAAGCTGCTAGGGCAGCAAGAGCCCAGTGCCACAGACTGAGCTTGCGCTGGAAACTTGCGAAGCTATCGTGCTCGAGCTTTTATTGTTTCTACTTCTTCCAATCGCTCTAGTTCTTTTCTGAGAAGCCCGTCGTACAATTCTATAAGCTTTTTTACTTCCGCATTTTCTTGGTTTAGCTTGTACAATTTTGCTCTTCCAATTTCTCTGGTCTTAACGACAATTTTTTGCTTTTCTAGTGGCGGAAGGATTCTGTGCAATGTAGTCCAACCGATAGCTGCATTCTCTGCAATATCTGTTAAGCTGTAGTCAAATTCCCTTCCAGTAATCAGAAATTCTAAAACCCTGGTGTTTGGGTTGTCGCCCAAAAATTCCAAGAAGAAATTTGCCACGTCAATCACAATATTATATGCCGCAAACAATTATTTAAATCTTTTGTTTTGGTATATTAATATACCAAAATAGAAGTAAATTCCTTTTAATTGTTTTGCCCTCTGCTTTGTATCAATGCTCAAAGATGTAGTTTTTATAAAGCGGTTCATTCTGAGAAAGCTAGTCACTCTTGGAAAAATCGGCGGGTCGCATACCGCTATTTTTAATCTAAGCAAGGGCTTACCCAATCATATTAGAGGCAATAGAAAGGGCCAAAAGGCCATAAAGCAGGCAATCAAAGAGCTAATCAATGAGAGGTTGCTGCTTTCAAAGCAATCAACTGATGAGCAACATGTTTCAATTAATCCAAACAAAATCAAGGAGATAAAAGACTTTTTGAAATTGTGAGCATTTATCTTTTCCGGCTTACTTCCACAGGCTGAGCTTGCACTGGAAAACCCTGTCCTCTATGCCTTTGCTGGTCTCCCAGCTTTTTCTCGCGCAATCCGGAAGCTTTTTGTTCTTCTTTACCCAGTTGCACAAAAACGCGATTGTCTCAGGGTCGTGCGCGTAACCACTTCCCAAATTGCCGTAGCGCCTGCACAGCTTTTTTATTGCTGCATCCCTCTCAACTTTTGCAATTATTGATGCAGCGCTCACTATGGGGTAGTTCAGGTCTGCCTTGTGCTCTGACTTTATTTCAAGGCTGAAGGAAATGTATTTCTTTATTCTCCTGCCAAAATTTGCTGCTGTTGGGTCCGGGGCATCAACGTAAGCAACATCGGGTTTTTCCTTCAGCTTGTTCAGCAGGAAGCCGATTCTCATGGCCTCGATTTCGTTCAGGCTTTTTCTGTCCCTCAGCTTGTCTATTTCCCCTGCCTTTATGTGAACGCTGTTGAACTCGTGCAAAATTTTTGGCAAAGCCCTGTTTTGCCTTTCCCTTTCCTTTGCAGGCAGCAGCTTGCTGTCCCTCACGCCAAGCTTTTTCAATTTGCCTTCGTGCTTTTTTTCAATGGTTGCAATGCTTAAAACCATTGGGCCCAAAGCAGGGCCCCTTCCTGCCTCGTCAACCCCTGCAATCAGCATTTGAGAAAACCTTATTTCTTTACCTTGTTCAGGCCCCTGTTAACCAAGTCAACTTCCTTGCTGCATTCCTCACATTCTTCCAACAAGTCCATGCAAAGCCTCTTGTTTGCAATCGCGTTGTTTATCTCTTCCGCTTCAGCGTCCTCTCTCCTAAGGGCGTTGAACTGACTGTTGAAGAATTCGACCAGGTTGTGGAGGCCTTCCTTTACCTTGTTTTTTTCAGGTTCAACAGCCCTTAACCTGCTCCTGCCCTTGCAAAGCACGCAGCTTCGCTTCACAAAGGCAATTCTTTCAGCCAATTGTTCATCCAAATCAATAGAAGCCATTTTACCCCTATTTATATAATTGGCTGTAGGGTATAAAAATGGTTTCTGTTCTGGACAAAAAGAAAAAAAACCTGGCAGCCTTTACGCTGCCACATCAATGTTCAGCCTTTTCTTCAATTCCCTGTACCTGTTCCTGATGGTTACCTCTGTTACGCCGGCAACGTTGGCAACCTCTTTCTGGGTGCGCCTCTCACCCTTCAAAAGCCCAGCAATGTAGACTGCTGCTGCCGCTACGCCGGTGGGACCTCTCCCTGAGATAAGACCCTTTTCAATCGCCTGCTCCAATATTTTCCTGCCCTCTTCCTGAACCTCTCCGCTTAGGTTGAGTTCTGATGCAAACCTTGGGATGTAGTGGATTGGGTTTGTCAAGGGAACATCAAGCTTCAGCTCCCTAACAAGGAATCTGTATGTCCTGCCAATCTCCTTCTTTGTCAGGCCTGATGCTTCTGCCATCTCATTCAGTGTTCTTGGAACATGGGATGTCCTACAAACAGTGTACAAAACTGCTGCAACAACTGCCTCAATCAGCCTTCCCCTTATGAGCCCTTTTTTAACAGTCTTCCTGTAAAGCAACGCAGCCGCTTCAACCAACGATTCCGGAATGTTCAGGTAAGAGGCAACCCTTCTCAATTCAGTTAGCGCAATTGACAAGTTACGCTGCATGCTACTACTGATTGAAGCCCTCTTATGCCATTTAATCAGCCTGTACATCTGAGCACGGCTTTTGCTGCTCAGTTTATTGCCGCGCAAATCAGTTCCCCTTCTGTCAATCATTGTCACGAGGCCCTTGTTTAGCTTAACGTACTTCATCGGGCTTCCTGTTCTAGCCCTCTCCTCAAACTGGTCAGAATCAAAACTTCGCCATTCCTTGCCGTAGTCCACATTGTCCTCATTTATGACAAGGCCGCAGTCCTGGCAAATTATTTCACCCTTATCAGGATCCCTTCTTATCTTTTTGCTTTTGCATTCTGGGCATTTATCAGCCATTAAAACAACCACCTTTTCAAGAAATTTGCCGGTTTTCCAAAAAATCAGCTCTTTGAGGGCCTTTTTAATCTGCCTACAAGCAAGCTTAACAACAATCACGCTGGCAGAAAATAGGTTCGATATAATAACCTGCAGCCTACCTCATTTATAAATCTTTCGGTTTTGTAGGCTTTTCACGAGAAATAGCCTCATTCCTCAAGCCTCAAGCAAAACTGCTTGCACCACGCCGTGCTGCCCTGGCCTACTTGTAACTCGCGCCTTTTCCTCTTTGTCGTCAATCTTTACCTTTATTATTGCGCCCTTTGTGATGGTGTTTCTTCTCGTGTACAAGCGGTTTGCCCTGTTTTCTTCCACGCCCAGAATTAGTGCCTTAACGGTCTTTTTCTGGCCGGGTATTGTAACAGAAGCGTTTTTTGCCCTTTTCAGCTTTATTTTCTGGGTAGAACCCGTTCCTTCCTTTGTTTTCCTCTTGTCCTGTTCTTCAACCTCTGTTTCAGCTGCGTCTCCGCCCCTCCAGGCAAGCCGCTTGTCACTGCGCCTGGCAGCTGTCCTGATTGCACCAGTTTTTGTCCTCTTGCTCTTCATGTGCCATTGTGTCATCCAAAACACCGGAAAAAACGAAAAAATTCGCTTTTCTGTCAATAACAATTAATTGAAATGGAAGGATTAAAAAGCGTTTGGTAATCCTATTCCTCTTCCTCGTATTCTGAAAGCAGCACCTGCCTTATCAGCTTTGCCTTTTTCTGGCCCATGTTTTCAACTTCCTGCAGCTGCTTGCTTTGGGCATTGACAATGCCCTTAACGCTGCCAAACCTTTTTAACAGGGCCCTGGCCATCTTTGGGCCCACCAATGGCAGTGACTCAACAACAAACCTTTGCTGTTCCCCTAGGCTTAAACCCTTTCTCCCAATTCTCAACCTTACATCTGTTCCCTTGCCCTGCTGCTCCCTTTTCGCAATAACGTAGATGTACTGTGCGGTTTCCCTTGCACCATCAGTGAAAAGTAGCGGTATCCTGTAATTCAGTGCAATGGCTGTAAGCATTCCAATTATCGCGTTTCTGTGCAAGTTGCTTTCAAACAATTCGTGTTTGTTGCCCTCTACTATGACCAAAGGCCTTTCATACGATTCAGCCATGTTAATCAACTGTTTTCCCAACCTGCCGTCAATAATGCTTGACACAAAATCTGAAACAGTCTTCCTTTCTACAGCGACCTCCTTGCCTGGCACGTAGTCGCCAACCTCAAGCTGCCTTTCCACTACGCTACAGCCCATTTCCTTGAGCAGCGAGGCAACGCCGCTGTCCTTCTCCCTTACATCAACATACACTACGATTTTGCCTTCTCCTGAATCAAAACTGTGCAAAGTGGTCTGCTTCTCCCTTTTGCCTGTTTTTTTCTCAACTGGCAAATTTTCTTTTTCCTTAAAGGCTTGTCCTTTTCCCTTCATCCTATATAAAATGTGGTGCATCTTTTTTTCTTTTCTTACGCTTATCCAGTAGTATACTTCGTCCCTTGTTCCCTTTGCCATGAGAATGACTGCCCTGCCTGCTTTCAACCTGCCTGTCCTTCCCCTTCTTTGAATTAGCCTGATTTCGCTTGGAACAGGCTCGTAAAATACTACAAGGTCAACAGAGGGAATGTCAAGGCCTTCCTCTGCAACAGAGGATGCTACAAGGCAGTTGAGCTTCCCGTCCTTTAATTCCTCTATCTTTTCCGCTTGCTCTTTTTGGCTCATTCCCTTTTCCTCTCCTTTGGCTGCCTGCCCTACAAACCTTTCTGCCCTAATGCCTGGAATCTTGTTCAGTTCTTGCACAAGCCTCTTTATGCTGTCCCTGTAGTGGTTGAAGACAATTGCGCTGCTTTCTGGTTTAAGTTCAAACTGCTGTTGAAGTACTTTTGCAAGAATTTCGAACTTTGGGTGGATGATTCCTTTTTCGCTGAGTTGTTCTGCTAGCTCTGCTGCTTGCACGATTTCCATGCTTGCGAGGAATTGCGTGGTTGCCCTGCTTACCTTTCCTTTTTTGTTTTTTTCCCTTTCGAAGTAGGCGTGCAGTGTGTTTACTCCTTGTGTTTCGAGCAGTGTGTGGGCGTGGCTTGCTTTCATCATTGAGGCTATTGCGCTTGCTACAGAGAAAAGGCTTGGGTTTTTTCCTCCGGATGTTGAGATTCTTCTCCTGACTGTATTCTGCATTGCGATTAGCCTTCCCTTTCCAAATGCTTTGAGTGAACTGGTTTTTGACAGTCCAAATTTGTGGGCTAGCTCTGCTTTCTTTTTCATGAAGTGCTCTATTAAAGCTTTGATTTTGTTGAATTCTGGCGGCAGGTCTACACTTTTCCATTCAACGTTTATTTTGTGCGAGTATTTGAGCACGTCCTCGTCTTCCAAGGACTTTATTTCGATGTTTTTTGTTCCGAGGTTTTTGCAAACTTCCTTAATGTGCTCTTCTCTGCCTCCAGGGGATGCTGTCAATCCCAAAATCAGCCCGTTGCCTTTTGCAAACTTTTTGGCTATGTAAACGTAGGCGTATTCTCCCACTGCCCTGTGGGCTTCGTCAAAGACTATCAGTGAAACGTTTTGCAGTGAAATTCTTGCGTGCCTTACGTCGTTTTCAATTGTTTGCGGCGTTGCCACGATTATTTTCGCACGCTCCCATTCCTTAGCTCTTTTTTTGAAGACAAGGCTGCCTGTCAGAAGTGCAGTCTCTTCTGGCTTGAGTAGTAGGAATTTTCTCATGCTTTTTTGGTGCTGTAAACACAACGGCTTTGTGGGGGCAAGGAAAAGGATTTTTTTGTCCGGCTTTTTTCCCAGGGTATGGGCAATTACAAGCACTGCAACAATGGTTTTTCCCAAGGCGGTTGGCGCTACAACCAAACTGTTTCCGCCTTTGAGCACTGACCCAGCGAGCTTTACTTGGTATGCCCTGCTTTCAATTGCCTTTGGTTTGACGAATTGGCTTTTGACAAAGCTTTTTGCCGGCATACTCATCAATTAGTTCAATGCTCTTTTTTAAAGGTTTTCCAAGCAGGTTTCCGGTATTTTCCCCAAAAAAGGGCGTTTTTCCCCCAAAAAGGGGATAAATTTAAATATTATTTTGAAATAACCTTATTTAAAGCTTTAAATCAAAATCCAGAGGATGTGAAAGCAAAATGGGTGAACTACCCTTGGCAGCGGTTGACAGAATCATCAGAAAGGCTGGTGGCGCAAGAGTCAGCGAGGGCGCTGCATCAGCATTGAGCGAGGTTTTAGAGGAAAAGGGAATCAAGATAGCGCAGCAGGCAGCGGAATTGACAAAGCATGCCAAGAGAA
>JAUWWX010000107.1 GCA_030616665.1 archaeon
CCTTCTTAAGTTCAATCATTCAATGCCCCCCGTTCCCAAAGTAATAGTAGGAAAGCAAGTTATTTAAAATTGTTTTTTCAGACTTTGGCATAACAGTTGAAGAATTACCTCTTCAGACCCTTCTTTCTCTTGAACGGAAGGGAAATGTTTGAGACAATTTCCTTTATTTTCTTGGCCTCGTATTCCTCAAACTGCTGCCCCTTTTGGATATAATGGGAGGCTATTAGCCCCAGGCCGTACAAGAAAACGGCCACTCCGCTCAAGGCAAAGGCAACAGTGACAAGCTTTGAGGCATCAGTTGAAGGGACGAGGTCACCATATCCTATTGTCATAAGCGTGGTTGCAGTGAAGTAAAACGAGTCAACAAGCGTCCACTGCTCAAGGTGCTGGAATGTAAGCGTGCCAATGGAAAGAATTAGAACAAGCAGCACAAAAATCGAGCCGATTTTTAAGCCTGTTTCAACCATTGCAGTAAGGAAAAAGCAACAGGTGGTTAATAAGTTTTTGCCTGCTATGACTCAATTCTTGGCGCTAGAAAGTACTTTATCTGGGCTTTTCCGATTTTGTAGCTTACTTGAATCGGGGCATTGCCCTTCAATTGCAGTTCCACAGCCGTACCACTTTGGGCTGCCTTCAGCATGTCCTGCAAGTAGTCAAGAGGAAACATGCTCATTGCTTCCTTTTTTACATTCAATTCAAGCAAATTCTTTTTGTCCTTTTCCGTTACACTGTCCAAATTGCCCTTGCTGCTGTCCGCCTTTACAACAAACCTGTTGTCTGCTACACCCAAAGAAACGTGAGAGCTTATAAGAGAGGCGTCCTTCAAAGCATCTTGCAGAACAGAGGCAAGCATTTTTACCTCGGCGTCAAACTCAATCTTTGGGTTTGGCAATTCAGCAGTTGAGATGTCAATCAGGGGAAGATTGAAGCGCCTGCTGCTTGCCCCCTTGAACCTGACATTAAGCCTGCTCTTGCTCTCATCCAATTCCAGGGTAAGCTGGTCGTCAGCCTTTGCCCTTGACATGACCTGCCTCAAATAATCCAAGTCCAAGCCAATTTTGACCTTGTCACCTGCGTTAAACTCCTTAAAAGCGGCTTTTTCAAGAAAAAAGTCAACCATTGAAATCTGGCTTGGGTCAGTTGCCTTCAAGGCAAGCCCATTTTCGTCAACCAAGAATTCAGCCTCGTCAATCAAGACAGCGATTGCCTCAATGCTTTTCTGGAAGTCGGCTGCTTTTTCAAGAACAAGCTTCATTTCCTTTCCCCCGGTAAAGTAATTCTACTCAATTAAGTTTAAAATGGTATTCTGCAGGAGCAAGAGTTACACTGCCCTTGTTCTCCTTTTGCGCTGCGGGATCGTGAACTGTATTCTGAAGCCCGAGCTTTAGCAAATGTTCCCTGGCTGGAATTCTGCCGGCATTTTTCCTGTTGCTAGCAGGCTTCCAAGGTCGTCCAAGAGCCACAGTTTTACACAGCCGAGCAAGGGCACGTGGAAAAATGCCTTGCCCTGCAGCTTTTCCGGCGGAACGGGGTAGAACTCAATGCACTGCTTTTCCGGCCTGCCGTTTATAATCAGGCCGCAGTCCTGGTCAATGGTTGTGTTGTTGAGTGAATCGCCTTTTGTTAGGACATACCAGCCGTCAGCTGCCTTAAGCTTTGCCACAACCCTATGGACTATGGGCTCGGACATGCGCTCGCTCCAGTAAACCACAACGCTGCCCTGCTTTGTAATGGGAATTTTTTGGCCTGAATTGAAGAGAATGGCTTCAATTGTTTTGGAATGGCTTGAAGCATAAACTGGCTTTGCAAATGCGGCAAACTCTGTTTCAGAAAGGCTTGGCAGCTGCACCTCAACTTCTATGCCGTCAAGCAATTCTGCCTTTGCGCCCTGCAGAATGATTATGTCTCCCCTGCCATACAGGGGCTGCATTGAACTGCTTACCACAATCATCATCGGGCTTTCGGTGCCAAGCAGTACTCCAAGGCCTGTGTAGATAAGCCATGCGAAAACGAACGCGCTTAAAAGGTAGACAACCCAGCTTATTGCCTCGCTTTCCTTTGGGTTTACTATTGGCATTACGTATAAGTCAACGTAGGTAAATGGGTCAAGCCACTTCATGTTCTCGCGAAGCTTTTTCAAATCCATCCTATACAACTCATGGTCTGCTGCTCTCGCCCCTTGTTACGCCTGACGCTATAAGGTGCGCTATTCTTAGTGGCTCAGGTAGGTTGCTCCACTTAGTTGTTTTAGTCAAAATAGTTTTAATGGTTTTCTCATCGGAACCGGCAACCTGGAAGAAGACCTTTTTGCCCTTGTAAATTTCGCCGGCTTTCCTAATCAGCCTCATTCTCTTTCCTTTGTCCTTGAAGCCCGACAAGGCAGATTCTATCTGCTGCATCCTTGGCTTTTTTCTCAAAATGGCTATGGCTGGAACGCCAAGCCTTTTGGACAGCAGTGGCAAATCAACAAGGTTGAAGCCGGCAAAGTTTATGCCATCCAGGAGAACAAAATTTACCTGTTGCTTGAACTTGCTTTTCTGCAGCATTTCAATTATTTTGGCTGTGCTGTCCAAGCCGTCAACTGAAACCTTCGTACTTACAATGCCTTCAATCCTGTTGTCAAGCCTGCTTAGCACTCCAACAAGAAGGGCTTTGCCCTTCTTCCTTGGCTCGAAGCAGCCGTCATCTATTGCCATAACCCTCAGAAGCCTTTTCATAGGAACGCCATTACTTGGCAGCCTTGAAAGCCCGAGCAAATTCAGCAAGCTGCCTTTCAATCTTCTTCAGCGCGTCTGCCACTGCCTTCTTTGCATTCTTGCCCTTTGTCTTCACAATGAATTCACTGTCAGGACCAAGCGGGTGCGGCAGGGAGTATGCTGCAAATAGTACGCTTGAGTCCTGTAGAAGGGTTTCCCTCAAAAGGTTTGGAAAGGTGTGCCTTTCCCCCCTGAAAACAAGGCGCAGCTCGTTTGCAGCGCTTTTCTTTACCTCAATTTCCATAAAGAATACCTCACTTAACCAAATACCCTTTTGCAATCTTCCTTTCCTCGCTGCTACCGCAGTTGATGCACCTCAAGCTGGTGCCAAAAAGGTGCAGGGGCTTCCTGCATCTGCTGCAGAAGGCCTTTAGCACGCCAAAATCAGGCTGGTTTGTTTCAAGGTCAATGTTGTTTCCAGGCAGAATCTCTGAAACCCTTGCCCTAACAATGTCACCTATCTTGAAGCACAGGGACAAATTTTCCACGTACTCCCTGCTTACGTTCCTCACAGGCAAGACTGCTCTGCCTGATGCAAGAATCTGTCTTTCCTCGCTCCCAGGGCTTTTGCACAGCTCAATTAAAACACTGTTTTCCTTTACAAGACCTACCCTGCCCAAAACAATGCTGCCCCTTTTGAGGGCATGAAGTTCAACTGCCGGCTTTACCGAAATCTCTTTTGTCTTGTTGTCTGCCTGCACAAAGCCTATGGTGTCGCTGTACACATCGCTGCCTGAATCAAAGGCATTTCTTCCTGGCACAAACTCTTCACCTGTACTAAGAAATTCACCTGGCAAAACCACTTTGGTTTCGCTCTTTTCAAACTCCTTTTTCATCACAAAAAACCCAAAAAACAGCAACTAAACAGTAGCCTTATTATCCTCCTGCAGTATATTTTCTTAATAACAAATTATTTAAACCATGGTGTTTCAATGGTTCTGGAAACCATTTTGACAAGAAGGGAAGCATTAAGGCACCCGTTCTTCATGCTTGCAACCAGCGCACTCGTTTGCTCTGTTTCCCTCTGGGTTGCCTATTGGGCTTTCCCAAGAAGCGCTTCAATCCTTGCAATTGCCTTTGTCACAATTGCCCTTATGCCGTTGTTTCACGCAATATTCAAGACAGAGGAGGAAAGGGAAGCGGAAAGGCCTGGATTTGCAGCATTGTTTCTCGCAAGGCACTTCAACATAGTAAAAGTTTACGCCTTCTTTTTCATTGGAATAATTCTC
>JAUWWX010000099.1 GCA_030616665.1 archaeon
CAAAGATTTAAATCCTTTTTTTGACCCCATTTCTTTTAACGCGGGAGTCCCATAGCGGTCGATTGGGCCAGGTTGAGGGCCTGGTGGCTTAGTGCCTTCGGGGGTTCGAATCCTCCCTCCCGCAAAATTGATGTCCTTGCAAAGTTGCAATATTGCCAGGGCTAATCCAAAACCCTTTTATTTGGGTTTAAACATCTTCTTTCTGAATGGACCTTCTTTGGACTGCGTTGATGTTTTGCCTTGGCATTGGCTTGCTTGTAAAGGGGGCTGACTGGCTTGTTGACGCATCGGCAAGGATTGCGAAGCAGTTTGGCATAAGCAGCTTCATAATTGGTGTAACAATAGTTGCCTTGGGAACGAGTCTGCCAGAGCTTGCAACAGCGGTCATAGCCTCACTTTACAGGAACAGCGGCATTGTTTTGGGCGACATAGTCGGGAGCAATATAGCAAACCTTGCCCTTATAATTGGCCTTGCTGGGTTGTTTGTCCCAATCGCGTTAAAGAAGGATATTTACAACAGGGATGGCACAGTATTGCTTTTTGCAACCCTGCTTTTTTATGTATTCTGCCTCGATGGCGTGCTGACAGCGGTTGAGGGTGGTATCTTCCTTATCTTGTTCTTTGCATACTTTGGCTACTTTATTGTAACCAAACAGCGGTACAAAAGAGAGCTTCATTTCAAGAGCTACCTGAGGCAGTACGCTGACCAGAGGAAAAGGGAAAAGTTTGACGGCGTCCCAAAAATAACGAAGAGCGTTAAGGGTATGCTGCATGACCACCTACTCCAAAAGGCGGTTTCCCTTTCAAAAGACTTTAGCATGCTTTTAAGCAGGGCGAAGGCGTCAATTGAAAGAACCAAAAGGAAGATTGCAAGCAGAAAGGCTGCTTTGTTATACTTTTCCAAGCAGCTTACCACAATTTTCATTGGCATTGCCTGCATTTCCTTTGGTGCAAACTTTGTTGTTACAAGCGCGATGCAGCTGCCGATAAGCCAGTTGGTTATTGGCTTGGTCTTTATCGCAATCGGGACTAGTTTGCCTGAGTTGGCTGTTGCAATCAGCAGCCTCAGAAAGGGCCTGCCCCAAATAATGATTGGAACCCTTATTGGAAGCAACATTGCAAACATCTTGTGGGTTGGGGGCATTTCTGCTTTGATAAACCCTGTAATTGTGCCTGTTTCTGTCATAGGCATTGACTTCATTTTCCTGATTCTGATTACTTGGCTGTTCCTTGTTTTCCTGAGAAACGACCAAAAAATAACTAGGATTGAGTCAATTACGATGTTATTGCTTTACATTGCCTTCATCGCAATGGCTTTTGGAGTAAGGCTGGGCATATGAATTTGCTTGATTTTTTAAAGGCTTTTGTGTAAAATTTATTTGGTGGAAAAAGGGCAATGAACATACTTATTGCGTACTACAGCAAGACGGGTTCGACTGAAATGGTTGCAATTGAGCTTCAGCAGCACCTTTTGAAAAAGGGAAGCAAGGTCCGGCTTGCAAGAATTTTTCCCACAAAGGAACTGAAAGCATACCAGTACAAGAAAAACGGAAAGAGCCTTAAGCTGAAGCAGCCTCTCCTTGATGTGAAATTCTTTGATTTGGTTGTGATTGGCACGCCTGTGTGGAACTTTTGTCCAACTCCCATAATTCTGTCCTACTTACGCAGTATGCGCAACGTAAAGGGAAAGAGGTTTGCGTTGTTTGCGACTTGTACGGCTTTGCCTGGAACAACAATCCAGCGAATGGGCAACATCCTAACAACAAATGGCGCCACTGTCCTGAACAGCCTTACAATTAGAAGCATTTTTGCCTTGGACGAGCCAAAGCTTGCCAAGGTAGGATTGTTTGCCGAGGCATTACACAAGTTACTTTCTTGAAATCTGTTCAGCTATTTCTTTCGCTATCTGAAGCCCTTGCTCCCTTTCATCTTTTACCTTTTCCCTTTTCTTGGTTTTCTTTTTGGCTTCCAATTTGCTGAACTTTTGCCTTAAGCAGCTCATTACCTTTGAAACATTTGCCTCATTGTACAATACCATTATATTGGCTTCAAACTCAACCAGCCTCTGTTGGTTGAGCTGCACCAAATCCTGGTAGGTTTTTGCGTCAATCATTCTTTTGAGGTACCTCTTTTCCGCAATGTCCATTTCCCTTATCAGGCGCCTTTTCTCGTCCAAAAGGCTTTTCAGTATGTGCCTCTTTTTTGTCTGCACTGCAAAAATCTCTTTGCCAATTTTTTCTTTATTTTCCTGATTGTATTGCTGGTCTATAAAAGCCTCTACTTCAATAAGCCTTTTCTGCTTTCCCTTGAAAATCCTGTTGAAGTCCTTTTCGCTAAGCTTCCTTTTCATGTAGTGCTGTTCAGCAATCTTTATGGCGCTCAAAAGCCTTTTCTTTTCGCTGAAGAGGGCCCTAAGTGAGGGCTTTCTGTACTTGACCTTGGCCCAAAGCATTATCGCACCAAAGACGACAGCAAGGACTATTCCAGTGTAAAGAAGCCCCCTCAAAACAAGGAGCGTGGCATTCCAAAAAATGGCGAGTAACACAAGTGCTGCTGCCATGCCAGCAAAGACAAGGGGGTTCTCCCTCGCAAGATCCACAACCCTTACAAAAAAACCCTCAAGGAATTCCTGCATTCAAATTACTTCCTTAAAAACCATTAAGGAATGGGCTTAACCTCAATAAAAAGCTATGCTGCCCGCAGGGCATTGCATAATAAAGGTCTTTTTTCAACAAAAGTTTAAAGAACTGGGGGGTGGGGGCTGGCTACCTTTTCCACAAGTTGCTGAACAAGTAGACTAGGGCTGCTCCAAAAACAAGGACTGCCAAAAGCACGTCAAGCTTTGTGTACCTAGTAAGCGTGTCGTAAATGTACATAAAAGAGGCAACAACCACTATCAGAGCGATGGCGCTTTCAACTGTCCTGCTTCCAGAGGTTCCGTCTGCCATACAGAAATTGCCACCACAATAGTATTTAAATGTTACTTTTATTAGTTAACCAGTTAATTTAGCTAATTCATTTTTTAACCGGATAAATGAAAACGTTTAAATAATCCTTTCAGACATATTATTTTAGATGGCACAACTATTTGACGCTGACAGCAGATACCTTTTTTATGGAATTATTCTGATAGCCCTAAGCGTAGTATTTTTGCTCAGCAGCCTGGGTTTTTTCAGGTCAGGCTACTATGTTATAGGCCAAGAAATGGATTTCCTGCTAGCATTCATTTTTGTAATAGTTGGCTGCGGCATGGTTTTCTCAGCCGCAGGAAAGCCAGGAAAGCCAAGCTTCAGCGTAGGCATAAAGGAGATTAGGACAGGGCCAAAGTAAAAGCAGGGTGTTCAATCTGGCAATCGAATGCAACGGAAACAGCTTCACAAAACTAATGCACCTCCTTGTTTTCCACGAACTGAACAAAATGAGGTGCAAAAGGCAGCCAGAAATCCTCAACATTAGCCCGGAAAAAACAGTGCTTCTGGAAAAGCACGGCAGGGACTTGGAGGGAAGGTTTGACTTTCTGGTTCAGGCCAAAGGAAAGACAATAGGTGTAGAGGTTTTGACAAGGCCAAGCCAGGGCAAGATGAAAGAAAAGCTTGCCTATGCCAATGAAGTTGACGAATTTGTGTTGGTTTTGCCACATGACAGCCTTGGCTTTTACAAGAAGAAAAAACCCAATGGCTTGAAAAGAATAGTGGGAAAAAAGTTTTTGGAAAAAGACTTTGCTGACCCAAAACTAAAGGTCTGGCTGCTTGACTGCAGGCAGGGCAGAATAGCGGAAAAAGGCAGCTTTTCAAAGATTTTTGACGTAAAGTGATTTGCATGCCAGCACCAAAACCAGTTGTGATAAAAATCAGGGGCGGATACAAAGTAACAATTGGGCCTTACACGACAAGGGTAAGGGTTGGTCAAAGAGGGCCTGGAACTCTGGCCCTAAATGTTGAAACCTTTTTGGGCAGGGAAGAAGTTGCACATATAAACGGTACAAGAAGTGGCGAAATAGCAAAATTTTATCACGCTGGCTTCTCCAAAGGGCTTTCAAAACCTGCTGGCTTAAAAGCCATTGGTGTATTGTTCCCCTGTCTTGAAATTGCACTAAGGAAAGTAGGCATAGAAAACATTAGTGGGAGAACACACCCAACATTTGCAAAATTTCTTGGGCAAATGGGTTGGAAAGTAGTTGGAAGAGGAGGCACTGCATGGGACGTAGAAAAAGACATCTTAAAAATCAAGCCAAAATTCTTATTCAAAATAAAGCCTTTAGCGAGAAAAACAAAAAAGAAAAAGGCTCCAAGAAGA
>JAUWWX010000037.1 GCA_030616665.1 archaeon
GCAAGAGGGACAAGC
Organism: archaeon; assembly: GCA_030616665.1. Lineage (GTDB taxonomy): Archaea > Iainarchaeota > Iainarchaeia > Iainarchaeales > JAFCCL01. The sequence continues at coordinate 16 of JAUWWX010000037.1, forward strand.
CCCCTGAGCCAGGCCTTCCTGTTCTGCCCCAGCACACCCAGGTACAGCAGGCAGAAGAAGAAAAAGATGTAAATATGTGATGCAAACACCGCTGCCATCAGCAGTGAAAAGGCCGCTATTTCCCTCCTTGTCATCCTGAGGCAATTCCTCCTATCCAGCAAGTAAACTACTGCAGGAAAGCACAGGTTGAATGCGAAAATCTTTGTCACCGAGGCGTTGATTACAAGCAGGCCCAAGGCAAAAAAGTTTCCAACGGTTAGAAGGTAAACCGGCAAATTTTTTTTCGATATTTTCCACGTAAGGGCAAATGCGAACACATAGCTAAGCAACAAAGTTGCGAAGTAGGTCCAGTATATGGAACCAAAGCCCAAAATTGAGGACAGGTGGAAAAGGATGCTGTTCAAAAGATGGAACAAAGGCTGATAAAGGCTTGACAAAACAAAATTGTAGCCATAGTTCCAGTAGGGAATTTCTGCAAAGAAGCCCTTGTCGATCACGAAAAAGCTGTGCGTTAGATATGTGCCAAGTTCTCCACTGTGCCAGTAGCCTGGCAACGAAGCAATGAAAAAAAAGTGTGCAATGAACACTACAAGCAGCAGGAAGCCTGCGAGCATCAGTAACGAAAACCTTTTTTTGATAAAGCCGTCCAAAGCCATTAACAAACACTTCTTTCTGCCTTTCAGGCTGTTAATTTCTATTAAATTCGGTTGTTAATTTAAAATAAACTGGAGAGAGTTAAGGCGGCTAGCGCAAACGGCTGCCAATAATACAAACAAAAAGAGGCAAAACAGAGTCTTAATACATTTTTTTTGCTGGCGTGTTTTTTCAACTCAAGCTGGGAACCAAAATTCTTTCGCTAAGTAGAAATTATAAAAGTATAAGATTAGCAGCGTCTAGCAGGCTGCAAGCAGCAGCTCACCGCCAAGCTTTTCCCTGCAGGGCTTAACTTCCGGGTTCGAGATGGGACCGGGTGTTTCCCCTGCGGCATGGCCGCTAATCAAATAGAATTGTGTCTGCCTTTGTTTAAAAAGCTTACTTTTTCTTCTTTCGTTTGGATTTTTTCTGGCTTGGCTTCTTTCTCTTCTTTCCAACAATCAGCTCGGAGGCCACCTTCAGCCCCTTCTTCAAAAGGGATTCCCTTTTTGCACCAGCGCAAATCATTTTGCCGTTCTTGAACAGGAGAAGCGTAAGCTTCGGTTCAGCAATTCTCAAAATCGCGCCAGGGAACTGTTCTGGCTCGTATTCCACGTTGTCAAGCCGCATCGCCGTCTGGAACAGGTCAAGGCTCTGGTTTAAGTTGGCTGTTGCCACAAGGTTTACCACATTGTACTTAACTTTTTTCTGCACCTTCACCTGCTTCTGTATTTCGTGGATTAGCCTGCTTGCCTTCCTTATTGCGAGACCAATCTGCTTTTCGCTGCTCGCTCCCGAGCAAATGACCTTGCCGTTCTTGAATAGCAGCATGCTCACCTTTGGCTCTTTCAGCTTCAAGATTGCTCCTGGAAACTGCTCCGGCTCGTACTCAATGTTCGGAATGCTTACCGCAAGGTTGTACAAGTCAAGCGTGGCATTCAAATTGGAGGAGGCAACAATATTGACAATAGTGTATTTCAAGAGGCATCAACTCAGGGGCATTTAAAAAGGCCCTTTAAAAACCTAAATAAAAAGGGTTTCGCAACATTTAAAAAGCCATTTAAAAGCCGGCCTGGGGGCTTGGCTTTGTGGATAAAATATTTTTTGTGGATAAAGTCTTTAAGTTGTTGATAAAATCAGCTCGCGGCCCTTTTTCTAAACCAACTTCTATTGAATTTATACGCGTCTTATAGCTCTTCTGAAAAACTCTCTTCTGCTAATCTTTGGTTCTTTCTTTGTTGCCTTCCTTTTGGGCTTTGGCTTCAGAGTTTCCTTGAACTCTTCTACCTTCAAAACATTGCCATATTTACCAAGGTGTATTTTGAAGGATTTTGGGTAATCTTTCTTCAGCCATTTGTTTAAATTATATTTTTTGAGTAGCTGCTGTCTCTTATTTGGATGCTGCAACAGTTTAACAATGCCGTAATGGTGGCTGCCCCAAGCCACTGCAATAACTGGTTTCCTGCCAAGCTCTTTCCTTAGCCTTGGCGCCAAGAAGCCCTCCATCTTTTCAGCCGAAACGAGATTCCTTAATTTAATTCTCCCTGGAGAGCTTATAAAAAGTTCACTTAAAGCTGCTGATAAATGCCACAAGCCCCTTCTCTCTATCTCTTTATCGTGAACGAGTTTTAGTGTCTCCAACATGGCTTGGTTGCAAATGAAGGGTGAAAGCAAACCAAGGCTTATCGTGGTTCCAGCGAGAAAGGCTCTTCTGCTAATTTTCTTCTTTGACCTAAGAAAAGCAGTAAGTACGACCAGTCCCCCTCCTACACCTGAAGAAACTGCTGAAGCAATCTGTTTTGCGTGGGTAACTTTTCGACTCTTTTCACTTTGTGCAGCGTCTACTATCCAAACCTTTTTTCTCCTCTCAGCTGCTTGCTTAACCAAATCCCAATAGGTTACAGCCCCTGTTACTTTGCTTGGTTCTATGTCTCCCCTTTCCAGCACGAGCGCATCAAATTCCTTGGGCGAGCGATGGGTCATTACATAATGTGGTGAAAAGATCAAAACATACTTAGCATTTGGTGTTTCAACAGTTGTCCAGGCCATACTAAAGCTATGCTTTTAGCTTTTATTATTCTTTCGCCAAGCCAATACTTTTTCAACAACTTGCCCTTTTTTCCAATCTTGTTGCAATAATAGGGGGCTTTTGCAACAATCCCTGGGGGCTTTGTCGTATTGGCGGGTTGCAGAAAGTAAGTCGAATGCGGGATTATTTTTCTCTCTTGCCTTGTTTTTCCCTTCATAGTAGATATTTAAAGATTTTCTTTGCTTTATATTCTAATTCAGTGTTCTTGATTTAGGTAGATGTATCTTTGAAAAAAGGTGGTTTGGGTTGGCGAACAAGAAGGCCAGGGGCAAAAGGGCGAAAACAAGGCGCAAGCTGAAGAAAAAGGAAGGCCACGTTACAGTTAACGAGATGCTTAAGCCGTTTGCAAAGGGTGCAATAGTCCAGGTAAACATCAGGCCGGAAATGCATAGGGGCATGCCGCCTGCAATATACCAGGGAACCAGCGGCGTTGTGAAGGAAAAACAGGGCAGCAACTACAGGGTTGATGTGAGAAAGGGCAAAATTGCAAAGGTCTTGATTGTGCACGGCATTCATTTGAAGGAACATGGAGGAAAAGCAAAATGATTGGGGAAAAGGTTATTGAGAAAAAGCCAGTGAATCTGACAGAGGTAAAGCGGTTGCTTGCAGGCAAAAAAAAGGAGAAAGACCTCAGCTACGAGCAGGACATTACCCTGAAGTATGCAAAGAAGTTCTCAAAGATGAGCCTGAGCCAAGCGAAAAAGCTTGAATCAGAGTTGAAGCAGCTAGAGGGCCTGCTCCCTGCTACGATTGTGAAGATTGTTGACATTCTTCCAGAGAAAAAGGAAAGGCTGCAGTTGTTGATAGCAAAGGACCTTGTCTTGAACGAGGTAAGCATGCAAAAAATAGTTGACCTGTGCAAGAAATACAGAAAGTAATTTCTTTAAGGTGGTTATCATGCCAAACGAGGAAGAAGCCGTTGTTTTGGATTATTTGCCAAAGGGAAGAGCAAACAGCTTCAAGCCTGAGCCAATTGCCCAGGTGCTTGGAAAGCAGTTCTTTTCTCTTCTCGAGGTCGTTCCAAAAAAGGAGCTAAAGGTAATGGAAACCATTTACGTTGGCAAGGAAGAAAGGGACAAGGTTGAGTTCATTAAGAGAAGGATAAACTTTGGGCAGCTTACCAATACCGCGATTGCAGAGCTTGACAGGGCAATTGAAAACATTGTGGGGGAAGACAAGAAAAAATTCCTAGATTTCTTCAACAATGCCCAGCCAATCACTTTGAGAAGGCACCAGCTTGAGTTGCTGCCAGGCATGGGAAAAAAGCACATGCAGGACATTTTGAGGGAGAGGGAAAAAAAGCCTTTTCAGTCCTTTGAGGACTTAGAGGCAAGGATAAAGCTTTTGCCCAACCCGGAAAAGACAATCATTAAAAGAATCTTGCTAGAGTTGGAGGAAGAGTCCCTAAACCACTACCTTTTTGCCAGGCCCCCGGTCAGGGAAAGGAAATTTGGAAGACGGTTCTAGATTTTATGAGCCTTTTAAGCGAATTGCACAATCTAATGGCAAAGTACCGGTTCAGGCCAAACAAGAAAATTTCCCAGCACTTTGTTGTTAGCGAACAGCTTATTCAAAGGCTTGTTGATTTGGCAGGGCTAAAGGAAAGCGACAAAGTGCTTGAAATAGGTCCAGGCGCAGGTTTTTTGACCAGGAAGTTAATGAAAAAGTGCAGAACCGCTGCGGTTGAAATTGACAAAAGCTTGTGCCAGCTTCTTGAGGAAGAATTGGATTGCAAAAACCTGCAGGTTCTCTGCGGCGATTTTCTCAAGGTAGAACTTCCTGAATTCAACAAGGTTGTCTCACTGCCGCCCTATTCGCAAAGCTCTGCAATAGTCCACAAGTTGCTTGAATTCGATTTCGAGCTTGGCGTATTTGTTTTCCAAAAAGAGTTTGCTGCTAAGCTTGTTGCCCTGCCAGGCTTTGGGGAGTACGGTGCCCTAAGCGTCCTAACCCAGTATGCCTTTGAAGCCAAAGTGGTGCAAAGGGTAGCAAGCAATTCCTTTTTCCCAAAGCCAAAGGGCGAAAGCTGCATTGTCGTGCTAAACACCCATAACAAGTTTGCTCATGTGAAAGACAAGGCATTGTTCTCGCTTTTTGTAAAAACACTTTTCCGGTTCAGGAACAAAAACCTCAGAAACGCGCTGGACAAAAGCAAGCAGTTTCTGCTTCCAGCCCTTAAAATGGATGAAGCAAAATTTAGCGAAAAAACCTCTGGCTTGCAAATGCTGGAAAAAAAGGTTGGCCTTATTCCCGTACAGCTATTTGTCAAAGCGTTCAACCAAATAGACAGTTAAGGAATCCGTTCCAAAACACTTCTCTCGGTTTCAACAACCCTTGCCTTTTTCGCGTATTCAACAGCAAGCTTCAATTTCCTCCTATTTTCGGAAAAGATTCTGAACAGGGGCTGCTTTTGCTTTATGATGTCGCCCTCGCTAACAAAAAGGTACAAGCCGGCCTTCTTGTCTCCTGGCGCGCCGGCAATCCTGGCAATGGTGCTGCAGCTTCTCACATTTATTTTGTCCACCCTTCCGCTCTCTTTTGAAAGGATGTTTGCACAAAGCTTCAGCTCATGCAAATCTGAACTACTAAAGCATTTCCCACCCTGCGCCTTGATGATTTCCTTCATTTTCTTCAAGGCCTTTCCGCTTTGCAGTATCTCCTTTGCAGCTGCATAGCCCTTTCCACTTTTTACCTTTCTGCTTAACTCCAACAGGCTACCGGCCAATTCGCAGCTTTTCTGTGCAAGCTGGTCAAAGAATTCACCCTCCAAAATCTGCAAGACATGCTTTGCCTCAAGCAGTGGCCCAAATGCCTGGCCGTACGGCTGCGTTCCATCGGTCAAAACAACCTCGACTTTCATTCCCAACCGCTTTCCAACCTCTATAAATTTCCTTGCCATGTCCTCTGCCTTCTCCCTGGTGTGGATTTTTACATCCGGTCCAACAGGAAGATCAATTACAACATATTTGCTTCCAACGCTTGCCTTTTTTGCCATAACTGAGGCAATAACCTGCCCAGGCGGGTCCAAGGAAAAGGGGTGTTCTATCCTAATTATTTGGTCGTCTACCGGCGCCAAATCAAGTGCACCACCCCACACAATGACGCCCCCAACCCTTTCAGTTATCCTCTTTATTTTGTCCATTGGCAGGCTGACGTTTGCAAGAACCTCCATTGCATCAGCTGTTCCAGCAGCGCTGGTAATGCTTCTGCTGCTTGTTTTGGGAATAAAGCAGCCAGCAGCCGCAACTATTGGAACGATGATCATTGTTGTCCTGCCATTAGTGCCTCCGACGCAGTGCTTGTCAACAACCGGCCTTTTTGTAATTCTAAGCATTTTGCCGTTTTCAGCCAAGGCCTTGGCCATTGCAACCGTTTCATTCAATGTGTAGCCGTGAATGTAGACTCCGCTCACAAAAGCGCTTGCCTCAATCTCGCTCAAGCCGTTTTTCCCTATATCCTCAACAATCTGCCTTATCTCACTTCCAGTTAATTCCTGACCGTCAAGCTTTTTCTTTATGTATCTCAAAGAGTCTAGCTGTGGCACAGGAGTTACCCTGACCCTGCTTTTCCCCTTGAGGGCAAGCTCTTCCTTTACGTCCTTGAAAACACCCAATTCGTTTGGCTTGACCATTGTTTGTGTTACGTCAACAACTGTTACGACCCTCTTGTTTCCGCCAATAACCTTTAGCTCTGCCCTGTCAAGAGGAAACAGGCCAAGCTCTATTGCATCAACCCTGTTCATTATGCAAATCATTCTCTCGGCTTCAATGTCAAAATGCTTGACCCGCATTATCTGGCTGTAAGCGCTTTTGCTGTCATGCATAAATAATCAAATAAAAGAAGTGGAAAGAGGTATTTAATTCTATCTCACTTTTTCAAGGCAAGCAGCTTTTCAACCAAATTCTTTGGATCGGATTCAGCAATAATGGGAGTCTGCTTTTCCCCCTTCAAAACCTCTCTCTCAAGCCTTTCAACCTGGTCAGCAAAGCCCCCACTGCCCTGAAGGATGCCAATCGGCCTTTGTTCAGCGTATGCAACAGCGAACTCGCTCATTGTCCCAATCCTTCCACCAACCAGAATTATTGCGTCACAGCTTCTCACAAGCACAACGTTTCTTCCAGGATAGCCAAAGCCGGTGAAAATTATTGCGTCGCATGCTTCAACAGGGAAATGGTGCCTTTCCAGGTGCTCCTGCTCATTTGATGCCGGGCTAACCCCAACAACAAAGCCATTTGCTTCCTTTGCTCCCTGCGCTGCTGCAAGCGGCAAGCCAATCGTTGCACCATACATTAGAATGCAGCCCTTTTCCGCGATTGCCTTCCCAACAGCCTTTGCCTTGGCAAGGTTTTCCTCAGAGTGGTTACCACCTGCCCCGCCCATCACACCAATCTTCAGCTTCATAAAAACCAGCTAAATTACTAATGAATATCCTTAAATCTTCTCACCGTATCAACAGAAATTCCTTGCTCAACTTTTTTCATAAAAACCCTCGCCATTGTCTGATTTTCGAAAAAAAGCTTATCATAGGCTTTTTTGAATTTTATCCATTTTGCATTGCTTGGGTTTTTCAAAAGCTTCTTCATTGCAATCTTGCAGGCCATGTAGGGCCTCTCATTCTTGGGTTTAAGACCAGGCCTTTTTCTAGTCTTGGGCCTTGGAAGATATCTTCTAGCAGGTATCCTAGCCATAAAAACTATTTAGTTCTCCCCTATATTTAAACCCTTTTTTTTGGCCAAATCACAAGCCTATTTCCTTGTTCAGCTGCTTGATTGCCTTAACTGCAGCACCTGCAAAGTCCTCCGTTTCCTGCTTTTCAAAGGCATAATTTATCCCGCTGCTTGAGTTGATTCTCGCAAGCTGCAAATCATAGCCTACTTTCTTCATTGCAGTAACAACCTCGGCGGCTGAACCGCCCTGCGCTCCAACCCCGGGAATCAGCAACGGGACATTTGCCCTGCTTTGGACGAAAAAGCTCACGATTTTTTCAAACTCTTCAATGGAAGTAGC
>JAUWWX010000158.1 GCA_030616665.1 archaeon
GCACGGTCGGCAAGGTGGCTGCATATCTAAGGCGCAATTATATCCTCATAGACGCCAAAAAAGAATACTGCCAGATGGCAGAAGAGAGAGTTAAAGAGCCGGAAACCGGTCTAACTGTGGCCGAGCAGCGTCAAGGGCAAGGGAGTTTATGGCAATGAAAGGAGATAAAATGAAAACAAAATATAGAGTTATTCATTTTCTACCAAACGAGAACGGTTCTTGGTCTTGTATCAACAACAAAACAAATAGTAGATTGTTGCTGATAGATTATTACAAACCTTGGAGACAATTTTGCGTTATTGATGTTGAAGAAAACACTATTTTTAATGTCGATTGTTTATGTAATATAGCCGATTTTTTAGAACAATTAAACAATGAAAAACCAACACGCCACCAAGCGAGCCAGTAAATACGGGGTTTACAGCGAAAGGCCACAGGCCGAGACCTACGACCCCGACACAGAGGCCAGAGAAGCCCGCCTGAAGGCTATAACAGAAAGAGTGCGGCAGGAAGACCCGCAAATGCAGAAAAAAGCAAAATGAAACGATGCTCTAAATGCAAACAGGAAAAGGACGAGAGCGAGTTTTCTCGGCTGGGCAATGGCTTGCAATACTGGTGCAAAAAGTGCCACCGTTTGAAGATTAGGGCTATCCGCAAAAAAGAAAAGGATGAAAAATTCACCGAAGAAAAATTAGAAAAAGTAAGGCAGACAATCTTTCGCAGTAATGTATTAAACCAGCCATCTTTTATATACCAAAACGGTTATACGCTCAACGTTATACCAATGTATGAAAATTTCAAAATCGAAATCTGTGCTGGCCAGGAAGAAATGGCCGTTTTAGTGCCTGCCGACAGGATGGAACTGTTAAGGAACTGGCTCAATGTAAAAATAAGAGCAGGGAAGCAAAATGGAATACATAAGGATTGTTAATTGGGACAAGTTTCAAAACTACAAGAAGTATCACCCACCCTGGATAAAGGTCTGGAATGACCTGCTTATCAGATATGAATTTCAGAATTTACCCGACACTAGCAAGGCAACCTTACTCTGTCTTTGGCTGCTAAATTCACAGCTTGGAAATGGCAAAATACCTACCGATGGCAAATGGCTAAAGAAGAATTTGCCCATAAAAGGGGAAATTAAACTGCAACCCCTTATAAATGCAGAATTTATAGAGATTACAGATGTTCGTGGAATATCCGTGGAACATAGTTCCACAAGAGGAGAGACAGAGACAGAGGCAGAGGCAGAGCAGAGCAAAGAAGAGACAGAGGAAAAGTTTTCCCCACCAACAGTTTCCCAAATTAACGAATACTGCAAAGAGAAAAATATTTATGTGAATGCGGAGAAATTCATCAATTCTTACGGGATGAAGGGTTGGATGGTCGGCAAAAACAAGATGAAGAACTGGAAGATGGCCGTTAGCAATGCCGTTGATTGGGATTGTAACCGCCTTAAACAGCCCCTGCCGAAGCCTGATGAGAGGGAAAAAATCAGGGAGTTAGAGGCTCGAAAGCAGAAAATTCGAGAAGAGTGGGGATATTTAAGGGAAAAGACGGATGAAGCCCTTCGGGACTTATTGAAGGACAAAAAATCACACGTTTATTATCTCGCAGGCTTTTTTATAAAGGAAATCTTACAGGAAAGGAAAGGCTAAAATGAAAGAAGATAAAATCAAAGGCCAGCCCTGCTCAACTGAACTGAAGGAAAAATGCAAAGGTTGTATGTTGGATAGATTTGACAAACACGACCCTGATTGCTCTGCCAGCCCGAAAAATCAAAAAAAGCTGCGCCCCGCCTGCCAAGCCCCGCACCCTGTACCAGAAGCGGTGCAGGGGCGCCAGAACGGTGCAGGGCAAGCCCCTGCTGTAGGCGAGGTCGAGGCGCTTGTGAAGCGGTGTAATAAATTTATAAGTAAATGGGGTGAAATTGAAAGCAATTATGATGATGGTAGTGGGGCACCAATTATGACTAAAGCCCTCACCTATCTCACCGCCCAAGCCAAGCAAATCGAGCAGCTTGAGGAAAGCCAAGAAAAACTGCTTAATGGACACGCCAAACTATTGGGATATGAGAAAACACTACGAAGTAAAGTTGTGCAGCTTGAGGGGGAGAATAAGGGGCTGGAAGAAGGAATAAAGCACCTCAAAAAATGGTGCGGCTCAAATATGAAGGGTATTACAGCCTATGGAATTGTAAGGGCAGTAAAAAGAATGTGCAATGACGCCTTGCAAGCCCCGAAAGGAGAGGAAGAATGACAGAAGAACTCTTAAAAGTGCTGGATATGCCAAAGGAAGAACAAGCAGATTGGGTAAATGGTAGGTTCAGGCGAAAGCATAAAATAGTTGACGCAATAATGAACCAACGAGATGGCTATCTTGTCGAACCCATCGAATCTCTTGCCGACCTTGCCTTTCGGCTGAGGGATGAGGCAGTAGAAAAAGTAGGACTACCAATATATTGGCACGCTTGTCTTTTGGTAATGAACCAAGCCGCAACCACAGAACAGATATACAGGCGGGATGCCCCTGAAGGTTGTATAACAAACGATGCGTGGTGGAC
>JAUWWX010000021.1 GCA_030616665.1 archaeon
ACAATAGAAGGAGAATGGCATAATGAAGTTCCTGTATTAGTTTATGATCCTGATGATCCTGGAAAAGAATGGAAAGTATATTGGCATAAGTATTTTTCAAAAGATATGCCTGCAGGAGAAACAAGACCCAGAATTCTAACTCATAGTTGGATTATGATGAAAGAAGCTTCTACTCCTGAGGAACTAGATGAAGCAGAAGAAATTAAATTATTTTCAACAAGTTTTAGTCCTGGAGCAAAATATAATCTTGAAGCTTATACTGGAGAGCCTGAAGCGATTATGACTGCTTATTCAGAGCCTGGAGCAATATACTGGAATGGAAAGATTTACATTGCAATATCTTATTTTATCCTAAATAATAAGGGATTAACTGAACATAAGTTAATATTAGTTTCATCATCTGATCATGGAAAAACTTGGGATTACTTAGGAATTATTCTAGATGATAGTGATGCAGTGACAATAAATAAAGATTATCAAAGTTTTTGGGGAGTTGGATTAGCAGAAGAACAAGGAAGATTGTTTTTATTGGCTCCTCCAATAGTTAAAGATAAAAGAGAGAGTTATCGGGGAACTTTTGTTTTTGAGTTTGATGATATTGATAAAGCTTTGCTCAAGAGAGAAGACAGAAGATTAGTTCCTCATAAGTATTTTAAGTGGAGCCTTCCAAGGAACATAAATTCAGGGCAGGGCGATTACCACAAATACAATACATATGGTGGCCTGATAATGTCACAGGCAGATATTTCAACATTTCCTATAAATGCGTGGATTTTCAGTACAAGAGAAAGGATAACATGAACAATATCTAGCCATTTCCCAAAAAGCAGGAAAAGCCAAAACCCCTTGTTTTCGCCCTTAAAAGAGCATTTTTAAAGTTTTTGGATTAGCTAATAGTAATTGGAGTCAGGGGTTTCCAATTCCTCCCTTGAAGAATTGGTGGCGAATTTCAGGTCGGAGGTATTTTAGAATGGCTGAAAAACCGCATGTTAATCTGGTCTTCATTGGACACGTTGACCACGGGAAAAGCACAATGGTAGGAAGGCTTTTGTATGACTCAGGTGCATTGTCAGAGCAGGAGTACAGGAAGCTCGAGGCTGAGGCAAAAGCAATGGGCAAGGCAAGCTTTGCCTTTGCTTATGCGATGGACAACCTGCAGGAGGAAAGGAAAAGAGGGCTTACAATTGACGTTGCATACAAGAAATTTGAGGGAAAAAAGAACTACTTTACAATAATTGACGCGCCTGGCCACAAGGATTTCATCAAGAACATGATTACTGGCACCTCACAGGCTGATGCTGCAGTTTTGGTTATTGCAGCAAAGGAGGGCATAATGGCCCAGACAAAGGAACATGCATTCCTTGCACAGGTCATGGGATTGAAGCAATTGATTATTGCAATAAACAAGATGGATGAAGTCAATTATGATGAGAAAAAGTTCAACGAGGTAAAGGAGGCAGCAGAAAAGCTGCTGAAAGGCGTTGGATACAAAGAGGAGCAGCTCAAATTCATCCCGGTTTCTGCTTGGGTTGGAGACAATGTTGCAAAGAAGAGTGACAAATTGTCTTGGTTTAAAGGCCCAGCCTTGATTGACGCCCTGGATGAGATTATTCCCCCAAAGCCCCCAACAGACAAGCCTTTGAGGCTGCCTGTACAGGATGTTTACAACATCAAAGGTGTTGGACTGATACCAGTTGGCAGGGTTGAAACAGGCATAATGAAGCCAGGTGACAAGGTTGTCATAGAGCCAAGCGGCGCTTCTGGTGAAGTGAAAACAATTGAAATGCACCACGAGCAGCTATCACAGGCGGTTCCAGGCGACAATGTTGGATTCAATATAAGGGGACTTGGAAAGGGAGACGTTGCCAGGGGTGACGTAATCGGCCAGACAAAGGATCCACCAACCGTTGCCAAGGAATTTGAGGCACAGATTGTTGTCTTGTCACATCCAACAGCAATACCGGTTGGATACACCCCTGTGTTCCACATCCACACAGCACAGCTTAGCTGCAGGATCTCAGAAATCATGAAAAAGCTGGACCCAAAGACAGGTGAAGTGAAAGAGGAAAACCCGAAGTTCCTCAAGACAGGTGACGCGGCAATTGTCAAAATCGTGCCAACCAAGCCGGTTGTTGTTGAGGAATACAAGAAATTCCCACAGTTGGGCAGGTTTGCCATTAGAGACATGGGTCAAACAGTGGCAGCAGGAATGGTAACAAAGGTTGTGCCAAGAGAGAAAAAGTAATACTTTGGAACAAAATTAGTTAAGAGTTAGGAAAATAGTGCTGTTACTATTTTCCTTTTCTTTCCATTTTTGTTTTTTTCCGCAAAGGCGGGTTAGCACAGGTGAAAAGAGATGCAGAAGGCAAGAATAAAGCTGACCTCCCCTGATTTTGGGCAATTGACAGAAATCGCCCAAAGAATGATTGATGTTGCGGAAAGAACAGGCGTAAAGCATTCAGGCATTATTCCACTGCCAACAAAGAAGCTGGTTGTTCCAACAAGAAAGGCGCCATGCGGCGGCGGCACAGAATCATATGAAAGGTGGCAGCTGCGAATTCACAAAAGGCTGATTGACGTTGAGGCAGATGAAAGGACTTTGAGAAGAATAATGAGGGTCGAAATCCCGGAATCAGTGCACGTTGAAATAGAATTGAAGGAATAGTCGCTTCTAATTTTGTTTGAAAGCCGAAACCCTTTTTAATAAGCTAAACCTTTTTCTATTGGGGTTTCAGTTTGCGCTACTACATTGCTTCAGACCACGCTGGCTTTGGGTTGAAGAACAGGCTAAAGCTGGGGCTGGGCCGTGAATATGGTTTCACCGATTTGGGCGTTTTTGTGGCGGAAAGAATTGACTACCCTGACATTGCAATAAAGCTTGCCAAAAGGGTTGCAAAGGAACCTGAATCCATTGGAACGCTTATCTGCGGAACAGGCATTGGCATGAGCATTGTTGCAAACAAGGTGCCTGGTGCAAGGGCTGCTGTTATCTATGACGGCTTTACTGCAAAAATGGCAAGGCAGCACAACAATGCGAACATTGCCTGTTTGGGTGCGAGAAACATCAGTGAGCAGATGGCATTGCTGCTTGTGAGAACCTTTTTGAGTACAACTTTTCTTGGAAAGGGGAAACCCGGGGAAAGGCATTTGCAGAGGGTAAGGAAAATCGGGAAAATTGAGGAACAACACTTTAAATAAAACCTTTTTTCTTATTATTTAACGATATGTTTGAGTTGTTTGAGCACAAGGCGGATGTAGGTGTAAGAGGCCTTGGCAGGACATTGGAGGAAGCGTTTGCGGAATGCGCCAAGGCAATGTTCAGCGTAATGGTTGATTTGAGGAAAGTGGAGGCAAAGGAATCAGTAAAAATGGAAGTGGAGGCAGCAGACAGGGAGCAACTGCTGGTGAATTTCCTGAACGAATTGTTATACTTGCAGGATGTTAAAGAAATGATATTCAGCAGGTTTGACTTATACATAACAGGGGGTGGCAGGGAATGGAAGCTGAAGGGAGAAGGATTTGGAGAAAAAATTAATAAGGAAAAGCACACAATTAAAGGGGACGTGAAAGCAGCCTCATTTCACCAGTTGAAGGTTGAGGAAGAGGATGGAAAGTTTGTTGCCCAGTGCGTTGTGGACGTGTAATTATGGACTACAAAAAGATTAAGGAAGTCATATGGGAGATGCAAAAGCAGGGCGAAATGAGGGTGCCTGCCAGGATTTTTGCTACAGAGAAGCTGTTTGGAGAGATTGAAGAGGGTGCGATGCAGCAGATTATTAACACTACGCAATTGCCCGGGATTCAAAAAGCGGCACTTGGCATGGGAGACTTGCATTTTGGATACGGTTTTCCGATTGGTGGAGTTGCTGCCTTTGACGGAAATGAGGAAGGCATTGTAAGCCCTGGCGGAATTGGGTTTGATATCAACTGCGGCGTCAGGCTGATTAGGACAAATCTTGTTGCTGCTGAGATAAGGGGGAAGCTGCCTGAGTTGATGGATGTTCTGTTTAAGTTAATTCCTGCAGGCGTTGGGGAGAAGGGAAAGATAAGGCTTGAAAAAGAAGAATTGGCTGAATTGTTCAGCAAGGGCGCTGGCTATATGGTTGAAAAGGGCTTTGGCTGGAAGCAGGACTTGGAGAGGATTGAGGAAAACGGCTGTATGAAGGGAGCAAATCCCGAGAAAGTGAGTGAAAGGGTTTTCAAGAGGGGAAGGCCACAGACAGGCACTTTGGGAAGTGGAAACCATTTTGTTGAAGTGCAGAAAGTTGATGAGGTGTTTGACGCTGAGATTGCGAAAAAATTTGGATTGTTTAAAGGCCAAGCCGTGGTAATGCTGCATTCAGGTAGCAGAGGAGCAGGCCACCAAATAGCGACTGAGTACATCGGCGTGATGCAGAAGGCAATGCAAAAGTATGGCATTAGCGTTCCTGACAAGCAGTTGGCTTGCGCGCCGATTGAAAGCCAGGAAGGCAGGGATTACCTTGAGGCAATGTGGTGCGGCGTTAATTACGCGTTTGCAAACAGGCAGGCAATGGCCCACTGGGTTAGGGAAGGCTTTGAGCAGGTTTTTGGCAAAAAATCGGAGGAAATGGAAATGAATGTCGTTTATGACATTTGTCACAACGTTGCAAAGTTTGAAAAGCACATTGTTGGAGGCAAGGAAAAACTACTGTTGGTGCACAGGAAGGGCGCGACAAGGGCGATGCCGGCTGGCAGAAGCGAAAATCCAAAGGTTTATGCAAAGACAGGGCATCCTGCTATAATTCCTGGAAGTATGGGAACGCCTTCCTATGTGCTTGTTGGAACTGAAACAGGCTTGCAGGAAAGCTTTGCCTCTGTTTGCCACGGCGCCGGCAGAACCATGTCAAGGCACGAGGCAATGAGAAGGAAAAGAGGCGAGCAGGTGAAGAAGGAATTGGAGGAAAAAGGAGAGGTTATTAGGGGGAAGAGCCTGGCTAGTTTGGCTGAAGAGATGCCAGAGGCCTACAAGGACATTGACGAGGTAATTGAAAGCGTTGTTTTGTCAGGGATTGGAAAAAAGGTGGCAAAGCACGTTCCGCTTGCTGTAATGAAGGGATAAAAATGAATTTTGTAATGCCAACCAGGACACTGGACTACCTGTTGATGGGAATTGCTGCCGGCATTATAGCTGGAATTATACTTGTCTACATTGCGGGAATTACCTTTTTTGCCATGCTACAGGCAGTTGAAGGCATAAAAAGCATCTTTCAAGATGCCCTAAAAACAACTAATTAACTTTATTCGGTTAATCAGTAACATTTATATACTAGTGGCGCAGCAATTTCTTATGATGAGGCGTTACATAGCATTTGGAATCGCGTTAATTCTGCTTTCAATGCAATTGAGCAGCTTGCAGGCAGTTAGCTGCGATGACGTGTGGATAGATGCGGAAGACATTGTTATGGAAAGGAATGACACAGAGTACTTTTATTTTCCTGTTTACAACGATAGCCGGGAAGCGTTTGACGTTTCCTCTGTTGAGGTTTGGAGGGAAACGGGCAAATTCGAAATAAGTGTTGTTGACTACCCGGATGAAATAGAGGCCAAGGACCAAGGCGAGCTCACCATAAGGGTGAAAACACCGCGCCTTGATGAGGAAAGCTTTGGCACTGCCTATGTGAAGGTAAGGGGCTGGTTTGAGGAAGGTAAATACTGTGGGCTTGCAGGGATTGACAAGGAATACTTTGACGTTGACGTCATTTTTGAGGAGCAAACCTCAGAATGCAGTGAGATACTGATTAATGTAAACAATGTCTACGTTGATGAGGACTCAACTCAAATAGTTAGCTTCAGCATTGAAAATGACTCAGCTGAAGAGTTTGAGCTTTACGACATAGACATTGACGAGAGTTCAACATACTTTGACGCATTTATTTACAGCAAGCCAAGGTTCATAGAAAGCTGGGACAGTGAGGCATTTAGGGTAAAGATTGAGTCAAACAGGGTAAGCTCGGATAAAAGAGGCACTGTAAGGTTGCGAGCAAAAGGCAGGTTTGATGACGGAACATACTGCAGTTACGGCGGCATTCGCGAAGAGGACTTCAAGGTTTTTGTTGAAGACGATTCCCCGTGGGATGAGCCCGAGCAAGAAGAAAACTGCGAGGAAATTTACCTCAACGCTGGCAGCATAAGGGTTGAAAAGGGCAGAACAGGGTATGCAACCGTTTTCCTTGAAAACAGTTCAGCAGAGGACTTTTTGATTGACTATGTCAGCGTTTTTGACTCAAGCCCAAACTTTAAGGCAGAGGAAAATGGTTACGGGAAGGTTGTGCCGGCATTTGGCGCATCTTACATAAACGTGAAGGTTAGGGCCTACGACTATGGAAAACCAGGCGAAGAAGAGGCTTTTGTAGAGGCAAAGGGGCATTTTCAGAATGAGAAAAGCTGCAGGCTTTTTGGCGGGAGAATTGCAGCATTCCCCGTCATAGTGGAGGAAAAAGAGGTATTGCCATACAGCAGCGGGACAGATTTTTCTGGAAGCTGCACATTCTTTTCCCTTATTGTGCCTGAGGCCAAGACAATTGGCAAGGCTGGAACAGTGGACATTACAATTGACAACAGGACAATGGAAAGGGCGACAGTAAGGCTAAGCGGGCCTGGCTTGACAGTTCAGCCACTGTTGATTAGTGTTCCAAGGCATAGCCTGGTTTCTGAAAAGGTGAGTGTTTCATCTGTTTTGCAGGAAACAAGCCTTGTTTACAGCGTTGAGGCTTTGGGCTGCAACACAACCAAGTCAACAAAAATAGTTTCAACTGATGTTGCGCAAGAAGAAGGCGAAGAAGATATGGAACAGGAAGAAGCAGACAGGGCAATGCAAGCCATTAGCACTGGCTTTGTGGTTCTGGGGCAGGCAGGCGCTGTACTCGGCCTTGTTGTGCTGGCTGTTTTGGCAGTCTACCTGGTTGTGAAACCCTAAAATTGCTTAAGTGATTCTTTTTTTAACCAAAAAAAAAGAGGTGAAAAACAATGGCTAAGAGAAAAACAAAGGCAAGGAAAAGAGCTGTAAAGGCAAAGAGAACAGTGAAAAAAGCAGTGAAGACAAGAAAGGCTGTTGGGGCGAAGAGAACAGTCAGAACAGCAAAGACAGGAACTGTTTTCAAGCAGCCAATTGTTGCTTTGCAGAACAGCTTTAGCTCACTGGCAAACTACTTCAAGTGAATTCTTTAAATAAACCCCGCAGAGAGATGCTCAAACCACTCTCTGCAAATTCTTTTTTTCTTTTGCATGAATTGCTGATTCTTCATAGGGCAAGCTTTGTATTCTTGAAAGCTTTTTATTTAAGTGAAATGAAAAGGACATTAATTCTTGTGGCGCTTCTTGCACTCGCTGCTTTTTCGGGGTGTGTGCAGCAAGACATAAGGCCGGCTGCGGCAAAGCTTCCTGAGATAAGCGCATGTATCCAACAACACCCTGAGGAAGTGATGACAGCGCTTTTCATGAACAAAGACGCTGTAACGCTTATGATTAAGGACATTAGGTCTGATTGCGGCGAGGAAACCCCTATTGCGCCTTACTGGTATCTCACTCTTAGGACCGATGCAGGCGTTTTTGAATTCTACATTGATGAAGCAGTGCAAAATGTTTTGTGCGTGGTAGAACCGAAAAAACTGCCAGAGCTGGGTGAATGCGCTACTGCTTCAGAATGCGATGATGCTGACCCAAGCACGAAAGACGAGTGCGTGGGCAGGCCAAAAAAATGCGTTAACACGCCGATTAATGAATGCGCAGACAATGATGGGTATTGCCCGGAAGGCTGCTCCTATGCCTGGGATAATGACTGCCCTGCTGTAGACCAGTGCCAGTCTGACTTTGACTGCATTGACTCAAACAATTTAACGAAGGATACATGCAGCGGAACGCCCAAGACCTGCCACTATGAACTGAAGAGCTGCGAGGAACTGGAGAAATACCTGTGCGAACAGTATGAGGTTTGTGATGAAACCATCCTGCCAACTACTGACAGCGGAATTTGCTGTGCCGTGCCCTGCAGCAAGACAGAGTCGTGCGAGGGCGTTACCTGCGCAGAAGAGCAAAAGTGTGTTAGGGGGAACTGCATTGACAAGAGCTGTGCCGAAAGGGAGCTGCCTTTATGTGTGCCTGGCGAAGTATGCATAGGCGACTATTTCAAGGACACGTTTGACATTGTGTGCTGCACAGGCGAGTGCAGGAGGCCATGCGACTCTGATGCCAACTGCGACGCAGGAGAGGTGTGCGACCCTATCCAAAAATACTGCATTGTGAAATCGTGCTCCGATTTGGGGGGGAAGACATGCAATGCCACTACAGAAAAGTGCACTGGAGAAAAGGAGAGGACAGTTGACAACGAAGAATGCTGCCTTGAATGCACACTGAAAACATGCGAGCAAAGGGGGGGAATTGTCTGCGATGCAACCAAGGGCGAAAAATGCTCGCAGTCAGCGGTTGAAAGCTTTGATGAGCCAGAATGCTGCCTTGCCGAATGCCAATTTGACTGGTGCATTGGCAGGAGGTGTGCAATAAACAGGAAGTGCGTTGAGGAAAAATGCATTTTAAAAACATGCGAGGAAATGGGGGGAATTGACTGGGATTGGCTGGACAGGCAACTTTGCAAGGGCAAGTTTTACCACACAAGCGGTGCGTGGGACTGCTGCATAGAAATGACCTGCGAGGAAATGAATGGAATTGAATGCCAGGCAACAGAGACATGCGAAGGTGAAACAAGGCGCTCAACCGATGCAGATGAATGCTGCATTGGCACATGTGTTGAATAGGGGTTTGAAGCCTATGAATAATGCTTCGCAGCGCGAAGCGCTGCTGTTTTTCCCAAGGCTTTTTCGCAAAGCAAAAAAGGCTTCTCAATTGCGAAGCAATTGAACTTTTTCCCAAGGCTTTTTCCGAAGGAAAAAGGCTTTTTAAGGCTTTCTAAGAGGGAAATTATATAGAATACATTGAGTACACTGCATCTGCTTCAAAATTGGGAGTGGATGTAAATGCCAATTGTTTTTTGCCCTTTTTTGGGCAGTTATGGGGTTTTGCCCCGTAATCTAATTGGCTTGAAGGTCTTTTTGTGGTGCAATGAGAGCCAGCGCTGCAAAAAAAAGGCTTGCGTTCGATGCAGGCCTGCAGGTGTGTTGAATGGTTAAAAAAGCCAGGCCAAGGGCAGGTTCGCTTGCCTTTTACCCAAGGAAAAAGGCCAGGAAGGAAACAGCTAGCTTCAGCTCTTTTCCAAGCATTGTGGTAAAAGAGGGGGAGAAAAGCAGGCCATTGAATTTTTTGGCCTACAAGGCAGGAATGACGCACGTGCTTGGAAGGGATGCGCATGAAAAGAGCATTACTGCAGGCCATGAGGTTGCAATTGCTGCCACTGTTTTGGAAGCCCCTCCTTTGAAGGTTTTTGGCGTAAGGGCTTACTGTAGGGCAGGAGCTGGCTTTTATGGCATTGTCCCAATGAAGGATATTTTTGTCAAAAGCGCAGATAAGAACCTTCTTAGGAAAATTCCTGCTTTCAAGAAAAAGCTGAAGAGAAAAAAGCATGAAGAAGAGAGAAAGGGGGAAAAGGTCAAAGAGAAAGAAATGGAAACTGGCTTTGACGGGCTGCTGAAGGCAAAGGACAAGATAGTTGCAGTGAGACTCTTGTGTCACACGCAACCAAGTAAGACAAATTTTGGTAAAAAGAAGCCAGACATTTGCGAGCTTGCCTTGTCCGGCAACGTTGAACAGCAGTTGCAGTTCGCCAAAGAAAGGCTTGGGCAGGAAATTGCAATTTCCGATGCTTTTGAAGAAAAGCAGTTCGTTGACACCAGGTCT
>JAUWWX010000159.1 GCA_030616665.1 archaeon
CCAAAACGTCAATGTACTCGTTGCCTCCGTAATAGCGTTTCCCGGGATAGCCCTCGCTGTACTTGTTTGTTGCAACGCTGCCCAAAGCCTCCAAAACAGCCTGGCTTACAAGGTTCTCGCTTGGAATAAGCTCAATGCCCTCCATTTGTCTTTTCTTTTCCGCTTCTATTGCGTCAAAAACAGGCTTGTCCTCTTTTTGCAAGAAATCAAGATGCATTGCATGCTTTGCTTCCATTGCCAAACCCCTAAAAAAAGGCAATAAAAATAGTGCTTAAGCAATTAAAAAAATATGTTATTGCTTCGTCACTTGCCCCTCAGCCATTTCACCCCAAGATAGCAGAATGGTGTGTCACACAAGGCGAAAAGAACCTTTATCAGCCAGTATGGGATTATGAGGGCAAACACGTATTCTACAGTGAATTTTGGCGTCATGGCATAAAAGGCAATGAACATGAAAATGGTGGTGTCCAAGAACTGCGAAACAAGGGTGCTTGCGTTGTTCCTAAGCCACAAGAATTTGCCTTTTGTAAAGCGCTTCCAAAAGTTGAAGGCCCAAACGTCGTGCATCTGGCTGAAGAAAAAGCCGATTATTGACGCAACAAAAATCCTCAGGGTTGTACCGAAAATCTTCCCATACTCTTCGCCTGAAACAAAGCTCCTTTCAGCAGCAGGCAACAGAACTGCAATAGCGGTAACAAACAAAACAACTACGAGAACTGCTAGGCCAATGTAAACGAATTCCTTTGCTTTTTCTTGACCGTGCACTTCCTCTATAATATCTGTTATGAGAAAAAGAATCGGGAAAACCAAAATGCCGACGCTTGCCTCAAACAGGTAAAAGGATGCAATCTTCAAGCCAATCAGGTTTGCTGTTATAAGGCAGCCAACAAACAAGCCGAGCAAAAGATTGGTTTTTCGTTGCAGGGAAAAAGCAAACGGCATTAAGGAGACAGAAATCAAATCCTTAAAAAGCTTACGCTAGTTTTGGAAGAGCGGCATTGCCTCCCCTACCACAAAGCAGCTGCCTGTAACCAAAACAATTCCGTTTCCTCCAGCTGCACCAATTGCCCTTTTTACCGCATCTGGCAGATTCAAAACAATTGCTGCTTCCAGTCCATCCTTTTCAAATTGCTTTTTTATTCTCTCTGCGCTCATTGCCCTAAACTTGGCCTCGGTTGCAATAACACTGCCAGCGATTGGCGAAAGCAGGGCTGCAATACCCCCAATGTTTTTGCCGCTGCTTACGCCTATAACCAGAATGGCTTTTTTTCCCGGAAACGCTTCCCTGAATGCCTTTGCAACTACAAACGCGCAGCCAGGGTTGTGGCAGCAATCCAGTACAACAGCTGGCTTTCGCTTCACAACCTCAAACCTGCCAGGCCACTTAACCGCTTCCAATCCATCCGCAATTGCCTTTTCTCTCACAGCAAAACCCTGTTTCCGCAACTCCTTTACAGCAGCAATCGCTGTTGCAGCATTCCACCTCTGGAAAAAGCCAAGCAAACCCAATTTGCCCTGAAACGGTTTTTTTACAACAACCAATTTCGCATTTTTCTTCCTGCACTGTTCCCTGAAAACATTTAAAACGGGGTTTTTCCATTCGGCTGTTACAACTGGAACGCTCCTCTTTATTATTCCCGCTTTTTCTGCTGCAATCCTCTCAACTGTAGTGCCAAGAAATTGCTCGTGCTCTTTTTCAATGTTTGTGATTACGCTAACCAATGGCTTGACGACATTTGTTGCATCAAGCCTTCCGCCCATTCCAACCTCCACAACAGCGAAATCAATTTTGCAGTTGGCAAAGTGCTTGAATGCAAGCGCTGTAAGAAACTCAAAATAGGTTAAGTTGATTCTGCTTCTTTCCATTTCATTTTTCAATTCGCCAACCAGCTTGAAAAGCTGCCTGTCGCTTACCTGCCTTCCGCTCACCTGAATTCTTTCATTCAAGCGCACCAAATGCGGTGAAGTGTAAAGCCCAGTGCGATAGCCTGCTTTTCTCAGCACGCTTTCAATCATTGCGGCAGTGCTGCCCTTGCCGTTTGTGCCTGCAACGTGCACAACCTTGAAGCGCTTTTCCGGGCTGCCAATTGCGTGCAGAAATTTGTCTATTCTCTCCAAGCCAAGGCGAATGCCCCTGCCCTGCAGCTTGTTAAGAAATGCCAGTGCTTGCTCTTTGCGCATCAAAGGAAAAGAGGGATAAAAAGGTTTTTATTAAAATTTTTCATCAAAAAGCTTGTCTATCCATTTCTTAATTGGCTTCGCAATGCTTACAAATTTTTTATGGGCCTTTTTCCCGCCAAGTTCTTCGACAAATCTTCTCCTCATGTTGAGCATAGACCTGTCTCCGTGAAAATCTTCGTCAAGGGAACGCAACAAATCAATTCTGGAGCCCAAGTGCTTTACAAGCGTTTGAATTCTGTGCCTCTTTGTCCTGTCCTCAATCCCCAAATACAACAATGCCAAATTTAACAACCATAAAATGAATATATGTTGAAACGTTAA
>JAUWWX010000030.1 GCA_030616665.1 archaeon
CGTAATTATAAGCACTCATCTGTAAAGGCACAAGATGCTTTTCAACCGTATTAGCAGTCATTTCTTGTTCTAATCTACGTATTTCATCATCCCAACATTTTTCCAGTGTTGCTTCGTCTTTTATCCTTCCCTGAAAAGCACGTTCAAGCAATTTGTGCACTGCCGTACCAACATAAGCAGAAGGCGAGCAAGGTAACAAGCGACGTTGTTCATTAGAAGCCCATATTTCCTTCAACAAACATTGCTGAAGCGAAAAAAACCTGCTAGGAGAAATCCTTGACAGTGCTTTTAAAGGCTCCAATTCAATATTTCTAAGTCTCATATTCTTCAACGGGTATTTAAACCAATTTCGTGGTACCATCCAGGACGCCGCAACAAGTTAATAGTATCAATAAACCCATCAACACTTCCACCAGCCCCAGCAACAGCCCTTGCAAGAATGCCGCTCACCCTGAAAGTATCCCACAACGGATGAACAACAATAAACCTTTTGCGGCCAGCAACAATTCCCGGAATCCCTTCCCACTCAACAGATTGATAGTTAAAATAAGAAATAAAACTGTCCCTCAACTGTCTTGCGAATTCCAAACCCCCATCAAGTTCAGGACCAGTAAAATTACCATCCAAACCAGCACTGTAATTCCGGTCATATAAAGCTTTAAGGTAAGAGACAGCTAAACGCCAATCAAGCAAACCGTGATAAGTCATGTTCTTATAAACTTTAAGACAGTCATAACATGCAGAATCACAAACACGGTGCTTGTCTTGCTGAATCAAAGATGGATACGAACCGCTTACTGTTGGAAAGCAAGCCTCCCGAAGAATATCTCCAAACTCATTAAAACCCTGCCGCACAAAACCAGCCCCGTTAGGAAGCCTGTCACTCAAAATAATATCAGCAACCCTTCTATTCATAGACATTGTTCTGTGCGCAATGCTAGCAACCTCTATTTCCTCAGGGTCAATATCGAGCCTGTCAGCAAGCAACCGCTGAATAAGAAATGCTGCGGAAATAACTGCAGCACGAACCTCAGTACGTTTAGGATTAATATTAAGACCTGGAGGAATAGCGGCAGGTGTAATACGTAAAACTTCAGTGGTTTTTCCAGCTGCTAAAGCGACCCTGTCAGGATTATCAACATCAGTATGCAAAAAACGTGTATCAATCCATTGATTAGTCAATGGGGGAATCCGGCGTTGATCGCGGCGTTGATATGGCGGTGGTGGAGTATTAACAACTGTACCCTCAAAAAGCCTTCCGGCATTGTCATTAATACGCCATACGCGGCCTGTATCTGAAAGAACTAAACGGCAATTCGTACCATCAATTGCTTTTTGAGTTCCTCCATCCGACGATTCTGCTAGCGTACCCGGAATACCAAACAGCACTATGCCTTCTTCCTTAGCATCTTCACCCCGAGTAAGCTCTGTCCGGAATGCTTGAGGCGTAACAATTTCAAATTGCAGAAAACGCTGTTTTTCGTCATGTGGCTGACCACACCCAGGACACGATTCATCAATCATACGCTCTTCAGAAGCTGCAGTATAACCACAAGACTTGCAACGCTGAAACCAGCGCCTAAAAGGCAAAGGATCCCCTGGAGAAGGAATCCATTGCACATTCCGCTGATACAAAGGCGACGTGAAACCAATAGCAGTATGAATAGCTTTATCCTTTGTCTTTTGTGCACCCGGAGCAAATTCGCTAATTGCCAATTCCAAATCCCGGTCAATAGTAAAAGCAGAGTCCCTTGACAACCATTGATAAAGAAGGCGTGTTCTTGAAGGCATTCCATACATTGGCAGCACAGCTCCTTCAGCAAGCCTTTCTGCAAGACCATCACCAGCAATCTCCGGATCAACCGCTTTAGCATCAATTAAGCCGGGCAATCGCATCTCCAACCACACCACATATTCCTCATTATTTTCTCCTAAAAGAGCAGTTATGATACGCCTTTGTTCGCTTTTGTTTGCTGAAATCCAATCTACAACTCTTGGCCGATTCTGCTCCCACCCCACGTGGCCATCCGGGTCAACAGCTGAGCCAAATTCTCCATGTACATCATGCGAACTAGGACCGTGCCACCAATGCATACCCGCATGCTTAAAAGCCTGGCGCAAGCACTCCTTCGCAAAAAGGCGCTTCACAATACGCTCTTGGCCCATCGTTAAAAACGGTACAGGCGGAGGATCTCCTGTAATCCTCTCGGGACGGTCAAAATAGTACTCATCATGACTGCGTCCACGACAAAGCGTTAAAGCAACTGCGAACGCTTGTTTCCTCCTGCCCGCACGTCCCACACGTTGCTGATAGTTAAACCGCATTGGCGGCATATTTGCCAGCATTACTGCCTGCAAGCTGCCAATATCAACACCAACCTCCATTGTAGTTGTAACACTCAAAACATCTATGTTTTCCACTTGCCTGATTAGTCCCTGCTGCTGTCCTGGAACGCTCATAATCATTCCGCGAAAATGACGCTGCCTTTCAAGTTGATTATCAGTTTGAGCTGTTAACTCCTCACAATGAAGCCTCATCGGCTCCCTTCCTTCTGCTACTGCATAAGCTAAATGATTATTCTCCCACAATGCAGCACACGTATTATGTGTTTGCTGGAGCAAATTACAACAATTGGTACACACACCAGCTGACCTGTGCAAGTGATAACGCCTGCAACGCGGGCATATCCAAACAGGGTCATCCGCCATAGCCACCCGCACATCCAGTTTACGTATTATGAGCTTAGCGTTATCATGTCCTCCTGAACGTAAAGCACTAAACACTGAGTTACCCAGTGCTTGCTCGCCAGCATGAAATTTAGCAGCTACAGCGCGGATATACCTCTTAACAGCTGCGGAGGCAGAATCATAAGTAGGGTAGTCTCTTTGCTCATATTCAGAGCCTTCGTGACGGTATTTATCTCCTAGAATACGCACAAAAGATTCGCATACTTCTCTAAAAACATCAGAAGGCAATTCAGCATTATCAGCAAAATTTTGCATATCATTATCAGTAAGAGGCAACCTAAGCCACCCTAAACCTGCAGACTCAAACCCAAAATAAAGCCTTCCAAAAAACAAATCACACAGTGCTCCTCTAAGACTGCGTGCTATCCTATTCCGCCCGTGCTGTGATTCCTGAGGTAAACCTTGCTGCCAATTCATACTTGTGAAATTAAACAATTCTGTCCAAGGATGATAGTTATTATCCCATCTATATCCTTGCAACAACACATCATTGCCAGCAGGATTCACACCTAGCATTAAGAGCCTTCTAATTAAAACACCGCAATTAGTGAGATCATCGGCGGGTGGAAGAATATCAGAAACAGAAACAGTCCGTTCATTTCCCCTCCTTCTGATTCCTTCAAGTGTCCTATTTGCCTCATTGACTGGGCGCTGCAGAGTCGGCGTTAATCCTTGCACCGGAGTAGCAGCTGTAGCAATTAATTCTCGTAACCTTCCATCCGCTCCAGAACTTCTTTCTAAGAACGTTCTAGCTTCAGGACCAACATCGGTTCTGCCACTCTCTATATCACCAAGAAGTTGTGGTTCGCCTAACACTTCAAGTTGTAGCTCGTCGCAAACAATTTCTCTCACAAGCTCGGTATAATGATTTCTTTCAACGCCATTGGATATCTGGGCAGCATCCTCCCTGCTATCAGAAAAAAGCACTAACTTACGGCTTATGAACTCCTTTTCAGGAAGCTGATAAAATAATTCTTTAGTGAAAATCTGGCTAACTTTCGAGAAACCAGTCCGGAAACCACGCACTGGCGACTTACGTAAAAGCCGCCGTGTATAATTTGCACCGCATGAAGGACAAACACATGGAAGTGCCCGGAAATTCTCACCCGCATCAGTAGCGATACCTGGAATAACAAAAAGATAGCCCTTAACCCAATCACTAGGATTTGCGTCAGCCCCGTCATGAGAAAGCTCAACATAACCAGCCAAAGTGTTTAAACTTGCACGGCTCCACTTACCCCAGGGTGGCTGTCCTGAAATCTGTCCCTTGTTAATTGGCGGATGCCGCCAGTGAGAAGGACTGCAATACTCCTGGCTCCCTAAAGGCCAAAAGATAGCAAACTCGCGGTAGGTACGCCGTTCAACAAATCTGGCAACCTGCCGCTCTGGGATACCTTCAATATCCGGTGTAGTAGCAAGCATCTCGATTGCACCATTCTCCCTGATTAGACGGTTCCCTCCGTAAAAAACAGTTCCACAATGCTCACAGTATAATAATTCGAGAACGCGGCACGCTTCACCCGTATCGCACACAATACGGGTTAAAGGATAAAGTTTGCCAACAGGTCGGTCATCAGAAGTTCCCTGTAAAGGTTTTGTTGACGCCCATAATCCTTCAATATTACGGAAAAAGAAATGCAAGCGGAAAGAAGGCAAGGTTGTTTGTTGTCCATATTTCTCATATAGACCTCGTGTAATTAAAATACCCCGTGCAGCTTTCTGTAATTCCTCCGGGTTTTCCGTATCACCAAAAATGCTTCTTCCAAAACTACTAAGAGAGACCGCCCGCAAGCGTCCTTCTACTTCGCAAGCCTTAAGCATTCGAGCATCAAGATTAAATTGTTCCAACAGCCTAAATAATGATGTATGCCCTGCACCTGAACCGCCAAGTTTTTGTACGACCTGGTTAATCACCGCTTCATCAACAGAAGGGCCGTTCTCTGCTAAAAACTTAAAAGGAGCTAGTGGTAATAAAGCCGAACCAGAGATCGGTGGAAGTGGATTTTGCTTACCTTCAATAATATCAAACTGACTTGCGCCAAAAAATTCCCTTAGAAATTCGCGGCTTTTGGGGTCTGTTGCTTCGAGAGAAGCGCTAGATGCTAAAATTCTCAATTGAGGATGGTCAGGATATAATCCTAAACGTAAAAGTAAAAGCCTTAGTAAATAAGCAACTTCTGCACCCGCTGTGCCCCTGTAAAGATGTAATTCATCAACAATCAGATGGAACACCCTGTTTCTTTTTTCTTCTTCCTGTTTATCTTCTTCAACATCTTCAGCTGCAAGCCAGGAACGAGTCTGTTCAAAAATAGGCTCATCATATTCCCGCATCATCATAATGCTAAGCATTGAGAAGTTAGTGATAAGAATATCTGGAGGACTTTGCTGCATATCCCACCTGCTTCGCATTTCAGCACCGTCTAATCGTGGAAAAAAATACACGCATTCATGCTTGTCAGGGTCATCATTTGCCTCATCGCTGGCGTATGTATGAGCGGCATGAGCAGCTTCATCAGCACTATTTAATGCTTTGATAAGAGCTTCTGTTTTCTTTTTATTTACAGGGCGGCCTCCCCTTCTCCCAGGGCGGTCAAATATGTCTCCCGCAACAGGTGTACCACGGATATACCTTCCCAAATAAATACGGTTATTCGTTGCTGTTCGAGAAAACCAGTTTCTAGCATTTTCTGAATCAAGAGCTTTTCTTAATCTAGTCAGCTGGTCTTCAACCAAAGCATTCATAGGATACAGAATTAAAGCCCGAACAGCAGCAGGCCTGCTTTCATGTCCCCTCTGAGGAACCCAGCAAGACTCTCTGTTTTCCTTGCACTGGCTTTGCCAATCCTCGTTTTTCCACCAATCATTCAAATTAGCATGCGGCACACCAGGAGCACTCCACCCGGGCACTTCTTTGACTAACTGCGCAAATAAAGGAAACAAAAACGCCTCTGTTTTACCAGAACCCGTTCCTGCAGTAACAACACAATTTCTTCTGCTAAGGACTCTTTTCAACATTTCAGATTGATGACTATGCAACTCATCAGTGCTGAATAAACCGCATTGCACCAGCCCCTTAAAAAGAGCAACTTGTTCGTCAGTCAATCCCGGCAAATCATCCAGTACAAGAGCTCCAATCGTCTTTCCGCTGCTTTTGTAACGTGGCAAAGGTTCAATCCAAGGCTCTTGGTTCAATATACCCTCTTGATTTAACAAGCGCTCCCGTTCCAAATCCAAAGAGGGGAACCTCGTGCCAAAAGCCGTCTTAATATATAAAATGAAATTTCTCCTTATTTTTTCAAAAGCTCCAATCGGGTCAAGCATAGAGTACCCCTCCCTTGCCTATTTCAAAACGGGTATAAATAAGTTTCTGACAAAGTTTGCTGGCAGCAAGTTTGGCAATCACTTGAGTAATGCCAGAGTAAACCTGAACAGGATGCTCAGGAGGAATTGCCGCAATCCTTTTTGGACCAGTTGTAACTAATAACGGCGCAGTGCCTGTACACAATGCAACGGTACGTGCCAGAATACACGGCAGCGGGACAGTAACAGGAACAGCCAGCTTCTGGATTTTTTCGTCATACAATAATATGTTAAGGCCTGCCTCAGCCAAAAACACGTACCGCCCCCAGTCACGGCCCACCGGAGCCGCAGTCCCGTCCTTCCATAACCAGTGATGCAGTTGCTGGCTAGCAGGGTCCTTATATTCAGCAAGAAAACTTGCCGGATTATCACCACCAAACCCGGAAAAAACCAGTCTCTCTTTTAAAAAAACACGGCGCTTCCAGTTAGGCTCAACCCGGCTTTCAAAATTCAATGACTCCTTAATATTATCCAGGGAGGATGAAATGTTTGCCAACGCCCAGGCTGCAGGCCACGAAGTTTCACACGCAATCCGGACATCCTTGGCAATCTCCTGAATAGTCTCAATATCTATAGCCTCAATACATAAGGCAGCCGGAATAGCTGCATTAACACGGGAATGATGCAAATATTTCAAAACTATTTTGTTCCGGCGGTTTTTTACAGCTGCCTTCAACTTCTGAATTAGCGCAGGGCTTCTTGCCCCGACCAAAACTGCCCTAGGCAAGCCAAAAACAGGAAGAAGCACCAAAGACGGCTTGCACATGTAAACGGTACGCCCGTCAAAATCAAACTCGCAATAACCAAGAGAATCCAGAATCCGGACAATTTGCCGCCGAACGTCCACCTCGACAGATTCTTCCACCTGCTCAAGAGAAGGAAAATATACACGCCTGAACAATTCATTAAACTGATCCAACTTCATACTTCCTCTCGTACTCATTGCATATATTAGGGTGTCAGACATTTCTCGCTGCCCTCACATATTCTTCCCAAATTCTCCGGACATCCCTAATCTCTGGAGGAACCGTAATTTTTCTTCTAACCCACAAAACTTCCTTCCAACGCTTAACGCGCGACCTGTCACCAAGAGGCTTAGCAGGAAAATAACCGGTCTTAAGTTGGTCAGTAGTACCGCAGAAAAAGACATCCCAATGTTTCCTGCTTCTACAAGCGATAGCCCAAACTGGGTGCCATGAAGAAGGAACGGCTTCATGTGGCCAGTCAGCAATTTGACCTGGTTTCTCGCCTATAAAAATAGTTTTGTCGCCTAAACGCGTAGAAATCATTGACGGATAAGAAATATGCTCCCTCTCTCCGTAAACAATGCTCCCGCAAACACGAACCGGAACATCATTCCCGCATATCTTGCCAGAGCCATCATGAAATGGCGTTCCATCAAAGGAAACAGGTAAGTCAAATTCTTCTAACCGGATAATCTTGCTTAAACGGTGTTCTGCAAGGTTAACCTCAATGCGAAGAGGCTGGCCAACAGGCACATCGCCTGGCAAAACCCAAATTGGAAGGCGCACGTCAGGCTGCCTTAACTGCAGGCCATTCATCGTTACAGTCTCAGAGCCAGAACTGTTTTCAATAGCCACTTTTGGAGGGGCAAACCTAAAATAAACATTCCCCCTGCCTGATTTAACACCCTCTATTAAAATAAGGCGCGCTGATGTTGACACCAACAAAATATCTATCCCCGGACAAGATGCAGTCACATTTTTAATACGAATCAGTGACCATCCAGACGGTAAACCAGAAACGCGTTCCTGCTTAAAATGTTCGCAACGCTCTTCTCCCCATTTCTTAATCCTGTCTTCGTGTTCTTGCGAAAATGCAATCAAAAATTCCTTTTCACGCTCCAATTTTTGAGTTTCAATCCAATCAGGAAGACCGTCCATCTCTCCTAAACGGAACAAGCGGACATCAGCTCCTCTCAACCTTGCCCGCCAATGATTATCGCTATCAACAAACAGAACTCCCCCATTCCAGTCAAGACGTGAACCATCAAGTTTCTCAACAGAACCATTACCAACATGTGCCAAAGGCATGGACCATCCTTGGTGAGCTTCTCTGCAAAACCATACATGCCCCCCATCACTTCCCTTGAAATTTAGGCCGTCCTCCGGAAACATTCTGTTTGTCTTGAATCTCACATATACATTTGCGTGCCCTGCTAAGAGGTCGAGCTTAATACATAACCGCAACCCAGTCTGAACTTGTAGGCGTGGCTGCCTCTCTTCAGCAACAATCTCTTCAACTGTACCATCCCACTCTTCTAACTCGTCAAGAACTACTTCTACCAAAGCTTTTCGTAAAACAACGTCATCCCCTTGGGTACTATCTAACAACCTAAAAGTACGTTTTTCCAAAATACCCTGGCCGTGATTTCTTAGTATTTTCGGGATTACTTCCGGAGAAGGAGCATCCGTTGGATCTAAACCCACACTATGGAATAAATTCGGCAGAAGCTTTCGCTCATGTTCCGACAGTATAGTTTGAGAACGGGGGCGCCCTACATGGATATACCCCCCTCTGATGCGGGCGACAAAACGGCCAAGCTCTTCATGTTTATCTTCCC
>JAUWWX010000128.1 GCA_030616665.1 archaeon
CGGTGCTTGTTCAAGACAAGCAGCAGCTGCTTTAATGTTTCTGTTTCAGACGAAGCCATCTGGCTTGTTTCAAGCTCGCCTGTCCTGCTTGCAATCAAGGCCCTGTTCAAAAGCTTTTTTTCCCTGATGTTGAAAATCTCGGTAATGATTTTCCTCAGGTTTGAAAAGCTCTTTGCCCTGCTGCTTGACAGATCCTGCAAGCTGTGCAGATAATCCTTTTTCTGCTTTTCAAAAAAATCTGTCAACGAATCGAAGAAATCCCCGTCAACCTCGGCAAGCCTGCCGCTGTTTTTCTCAAGCCTGTAGATTTTCCTCAATTCGTCGTAATCAAGCCTCATCTTTCCCTTCACCTCAACGAAGCTGCGCCCCTTGCAAGCAGGAAGATTGCCAGACCCAAAGGCAATTCCGCTTCCTGCTCAACAGCAGGTCCAAATCGCTGGCCAGCCAAATAAATGCTTGGAGCCTTAGAAATAAAAACCCTTACTGTTTCCTTCTCTTGGAAGGCGACCGCGTCGTCAAAAGGGTTAAATTCCTTCAGGCTGCCCAAGGCAACCTCTCTTGAAACAAGGCCTGTTTCCCCGTGCAGTGTTTCTGGAACGCGGACAATCTTGTTAAGGTCAACGCTGGTCTGCCTGTCTATTGGGGCAAGCTTTCCAAAAATTGCACTCAGGAAATTGCCCCAAAACACATCAGATTTAGTTTCTTTTGCTGAACTTACCCTTCCAAAAAGTGCAGGAATAACCCCCCTAGACTTAATTGACTCAATTATAATGTCTTTTTTCCTCAAAAGCTTTTTTGCATCAGAAACTGATATATTGCCCATTATCGAAATCCTTTCAGCATTGCCTTCCTCAAGCAATCTAATCAATTCAAAAACAACCCTATTGGGCCAACCAACTCTACCCTCTAACTTTGTTCTAAGAGTAAAATAGGTTTCCTTTTTCTCAAAATGACTGAAAGGGTTTGCCATACCACTAAGATAGTCTATCAACTCAAGCCTCGCGGTCTGCGAAAGCTTTCTCACCAGCTCATTCCTTACATGCACATGGTAGCCTGCCCTTCCGCTGAAGTTTATTGAGATTCCTTCATTGAAGCCAAAGTCCTCTTCCAGAAAGTCAATCAGGGCAAAAACCCTTTGCTTTGTCGCTTCTAAGCAGAGGGGGCAGAACCACTCCTCAAGCTTTGTAGCAGAACCACATTCATCGCAATTAAGCTGCCTTCCCTTGCCTTCCTTTCGGCATTTTGGGCACTGCCATGAATCATGCCTTTGCTTGCACTCTGTTGGCAAGTCATCTGCGTCAAACTCGTAAACCAAGTCAGCTGCAAAAAGCTCTTTGGCTTCCATTGGCCTCCTGTCAGGAAACTTGTACAACGCACTGCTGTAGCTGACAAAAAAGGGAACTTGCGTTCTCAGAAAATCGTTGAATGCTTTCACACTTGCAAACGCCTTGTTCCTGTTCGCTATCTTCCTGCCGAAGACACCGTAGCCAAATTCCCTTGCCTCAATCTCTTGAGGCCCTGCTATTTGATGCTGCAAATAAAAGCTCTGGAAATGCTTCCGCAAAAATTGTTCCTCACCAGACATTACTTTTTCGCCTCGACTTGCTTTTCACTTTTTACCTCTTTTCCCTGCTTCCTAAGCTGCCTCCTGTAAAAGGACAAAGGGTGCTTTACGTTGCACTGGGTATTTGGACAAACGCCGTAAGAGCGGATTTTGTCGCAGCTTGGCGGCGCATAATTCTGCTTTGCAATCCTGTCAAGCTGGTAAGAAGCAATTCTTTCCTTGAAGTTTGGACTTTTTTTGAACAGAATAAGAATCTGCTGCTTGGGCATTCCAATGCTGTTCAAAAACGTTGCAAGAGTAAAGTTTGCCATGTGTGGTAGCTTGCTGCCTGAGGCAAGCTGCCCGTACATCTGGGCAATGCATGGGGGAAAGGCGTCAGGCGCAACCTTTCCTGTAAAGGCCTCTTTGAAAAGCCTTTTCTCCCTTTCCCTGCTTGCGCTCTTAATGCTGTTTGCAATTGACTGAAGCCTTTTCGGCAGCCCCTTTACTGGAACAGGAAGCGAGCCAAGGACAAGTGAAAAGCTCTTCGCCCTCAAAAACCTGTAGAAGCTGTTTGGTTTAAGGAAAACATTACCATGAACCACAACCTTGTTGACAAGCTTTAGCTTGTCATCAGTGAAAGGAATTGAGAGAAATTGCTGCAGTGGCATTGAAACAAAAAATTCCCTGGATTCAGGAAAGTCAAGAAGCAAGCCAAGGTCTGATGCAAGGGAAACAGCTAGCTTGGCCTTGTCCTTTTCGCTGCCAAGGAACTCATAGACTGAATTGGCTATCAGCGAAGCAAACCTCCTGTACAGACCTTGGTCGTTTGAAAAAGATACGAGAATTTTGGCAACAGGAAATGCAAGAATTTCCTGCAGCAAAAGCTCGCTTTGCCTCAACTCAAAAACATACCTTTTGCCTGAAAAGGCATGCTGAACCATGGCCTCGGCCCTTTCAATTACAGATTCGGGCAGTTCTGCCAAAGAAAGGTTTTCCTCCCTTACTATCCTCCTGGCCGCTTGGCTGAAGGGAAAGCGCTGTGCAAACAAAAGCTGCTGGGCAGTGTGCATGAAAAAATTACTTGGTTAAAAGGAATAAAAAGGGAGTGTAAGGAGCGGGTTTCCGGTGAAAAAAAACCACAAAAAGCCACGGGAGGGGTTTGAACTCTGTTCATAAAATCATGTGAGCCAAATAGAACTCTATTTTGGCCGGACCCAGCCTGTACGAAACCCTCATTGGCGCATCACTCTTCATCTGCAGCAGGATTTTTTGCTCTGGTTCAGCTTCCCTGACAGTGTTCTGCAAGAAGTTCAATGAGTATTTGCTTACCACCTCGGCCTTGCTCTTGATTGTAATGCTCTTAGCCTGCTTTGCAACGCTGTATAGTGTGCCACTGCTGCCCCTTGCCTCAATCAGCATCTCGGGTTCCTTGATTCGCAGCACAACACTGCTTCCTAACCGGCTAGCGTCCTTCAAAGCCTCTTTTAGGATCCTGGCGTTGATTTCAACGCTTGCGTCAAAGAGGGAGGCAGGCATTTTTGCCTCCTCTTCACTTACATCGATTAGGGGCAGGCTAAAGCTCCTGCTTATTTCGCCCTCAAACCGCAGCTGCATTTCGCTGTCGAGAA
>JAUWWX010000023.1 GCA_030616665.1 archaeon
AACAGGGCCAAGGCCAACAAACCAGACCGCAATAAAGAAGAGGATGGGGGCAATGCAGCAATACTTCATCTCCTTCGCGCCCTTGGGGGGAAGAAGAAGCGTTAGGAACATAACAATGGAAAAGCCCGTTGGGGTTTTAGCCGTCTACATCAGTGGAAGCAATGTCAAGAAAATGGTAATGGACTTGGAGGGCGACCTTTCGCTGTCAGGCGCATACATTGAAAACATTGAGTCGCTTAAGGCAAAAAACATCGACTTGAATGACGCGGCATACATTTCAAGGGTTAACTACATTGAAGCCGAAAACCTTTTGCTTGACGGCCAAAGCTATATCAGGAATGCAGGCAGGTTTGGCGAAACCGCAATTAAGTTGAACGGCAGCATAGGCCTCTCATTGCAAAATAGCAGCCTTATCGAAAATTTGGCCGGGGGCATTGAGGTTGAAGCAGATGTGCTGCTTGAAAACGAGAGCAAAATTGAAAACGTGCAGTATGCGCTAAGCGAGGCAATCCAGTGGATTTACGCAGGCAATATGAGTCTGACAGAAGAGAGCAAGGTTGTGGGCGTTGGCGGAAGCCCGGGCGAAATAATTTTGACAGGAGCGTTGGCAATGGACAACTGCCAGATAGTTGGAAAGGGCGGAAACAAGCCAGACAGATTAACGGCGAAAAGCATTTCACTTTCAAACAATTCACAGCTGCTGAATTTTTCCAAAAGCATAAATGTTACAGGCAATGAAACCTTTATCCTTGAATCGGGAGGCAGCATAAAAGAGTTTGGCGGAACGATAAACAGCTGCGCAAAACTCTCAATGGATGCAAACGCGGTGATATCATTTGCTGCTGATGGCGAAAAAACAATCAAGGCAAACGGCCTTGATTTGAACAACAATGCTAAAATAACCTGCATTGGCGAAAAAGACTGCAATTATACATTTGTACAGCAGAGCTGTGATGTTCTTCCAGGCGCCGTTCTGGATGTTGAAGGTGAGGTAACAGGCATAGCCCCCTTTACCGTTGAATTTGCTGGAGAGTGCGACGGCAAGGGCATGCCGGTAACCTGCACAATAGACTTTGGAGACGGTTCTGCAAAGGAACCATTTGACGAGAACGCAGTGCACACATATGAAATGCCTGGAAGATTTATTGCTGTGCTTACAGCAGAAGGTAGTGGTGAACTGAAGGCAACAAGCGAGAAAAATATTGCTGTTCTTGAGCAGGGTGTGGGACCTGCTCTTGGGCCAGTGAAGCTCAGCCTTTCAAAACAGTTGATTGAAAAAGGAGGAGAGATATCCCTGCTCATTGAGTGCGAACAAGAATTGCAGACCTTTTTGCTTGAAAACGATTTGGGATTGCCGGCAGTAACAGACGTTCCAGAAGAATGCCCGGCAACCCTTGGGCCCTTTAAGGTGCCTGAAGGCATTGAACCAGGCGTCCACTACTTTAAGGCAAGCGGCACCACTTCTGACGGCAGCAGCTTTAGCCAGACTGCTTCATTCACTGTCAAGGGCGCTGAGCCAATCATCCCAGGCATTCCATTTGACCTGGAAAACTACTTACCCTACATTGCTGCTGGGGCTCTTGTCTTAGTTGCCATACTTGTGCTAGTCGTGTTGTTGGTGGGAAAGAAGCGTGCCATGGGATTGAAAAAGCCGGAAGCAAGAAAAGACAAGAAGGCAGTTGAAGAAGTTGGCAAAAAGCCTGCTGGCCAGAAGCCCCCTTGGATTGTGGAAGATGAGGAAGAGGAGGTAATCGTGCAAAAGGCCGAAGAAAAGCCAGCAACGCCAAAAGAAGAAAAGCCAGCAATGCCTGAAAGAGAAAGGCCTGCGGAGAAAGCCGAAGAAAAGCCAGCAATGCCAACAGAGAAAGCCGAAGAAAAGCAGCCTGTTCAGCCAAGACCTGAAGAAAAGCCGTTGGAATTAAAAGCGGAAAAGCCGGAAGTAGCAAAAGAAGAAAAGCCAATGCCTCCTGTTGTCGGAACCGCAAGGCCAGTGGAAGGGACAGGGAAGCCGCGGCCTGTTGAGGTAAAAGACTTGGCTGAAAGGGGGCAGCCCTCTGAGAAATTCAGGAAACTTGTTGAAACATTGAAGAAGCCCAAGGCCCTGCTGGCTAAAATCGGGGGAGAGAGGGAAATGCCAACCGAAGGGCCTGGAAAAAGGGCTGCAAGAGCAGTGGAAAAACCAGCTATTTTGA
Organism: archaeon; assembly: GCA_030616665.1. Lineage (GTDB taxonomy): Archaea > Iainarchaeota > Iainarchaeia > Iainarchaeales > JAFCCL01. The sequence continues at coordinate 2,193 of JAUWWX010000023.1, forward strand.
AAGAGGAAAAGCCGGCTGTTGCTAAAGCGACCAGAAGGCCTGCCGAGATTGACTGGGGTGCTTTGGAGAGAGAGCTTGCCGGAAAGGTTGCTGCAAAGGAAAAGCCAGCCGCGTTGCAGCTGGAAAAGCCTGCAGAGAAAAAAAAGGCAACCGGCTTGTACGAAGCAGAAAAGCCTGCAGAGAAAAAAGGCTTTGTTGGCTTGGCTGCGAAAAAGTGGACAGCCAAGCCAGGTGGAGAAGAGCCTGCCGCGACGCCTGAGACGCGTGCACGAAGGGGCTTTTCTTTTTTTAAGAGAATAAAGAAGCCAGAGGAAAAGGGCGAAACAGCTCCGCCCAAAAAAAAGCAACTGCCGCCCTGGCTAATGAAGGGCTAGAAATAGTCCCTTTTTTAAATTTGTTTCTGCGCAAGTAAAAATAGGCAATCTTGCAAAAAAAAATAGCCGTTTTTGGGGTTTTTTGGATGGAAAAAGAGGAAGCAGAAAAATACATTTTGGCGGGAAGAATAACGAAAATTGCGGTTCAAAAGGCAAAAAAAGCCATTAAACCAGGGCAAAAACTGCTTGAAATTGCTTTAAGCATAGAGAAAAGTATCGTAATAGCAGCAGTCGAGGGCAGGGGAAAGCCTGCTTTTCCAGTAAATTTGAGCATAAACGAGAATGCTGCCCATTTTACGCCTAGCAGCACTTCTACAGAGGTTTTGAAGGAGAGTGACGTTTTGAAGGTTGATTTAGGATGCCATGTTGATGGCTTTATCTGCGACACGGCTTTTACCCTCAATTTTGACAATAGCCATGCGAAAATGATTGAGGCAGCAGAGCATGCCCTGGAAGAAGGGCTAAAGGTTTCTGCAGACAAAGTTGAAATCGGAAAAATCAGCGAAACAATAGAGAAAGCAATCAAGGCAAAAGGCTTTAACCCAATAAAAAACCTGACAGGGCACGGCCTTGCCCAATACGAACAGCACGCTTTGCCAAGCATTCCCAACATGGATACTGGCAACCCAAAGCAGCTTGAGGAGGGAAACGCCTACGCCATTGAGCCGTTTGTGACCAACGGCGAAGGGTATGTAAGGGAGGGGCAGCAGAGCGAAATCTTTGCAGTTGACAAGCCAAGGAATGTGAGAAACGCTTACGCGAGAAAGCTGCTTGAATTTGTTTTGGCAGAATACGAAACGCTGCCATTCGCGCTTAGATGGATTGAGAAAGGACTAAAACTGCCTGAATTCCAGAGAAGGGTTGCAGTCAGGGAACTGCTAAAAGCAGGCTGCATTAGGTCATTTCCTATACTGCACGAGCAGCCGGGAAAGTTTGTGGCGCAGGCAGAGAAAAGCTTTATTTTGTTTGAAGGAAAAACAACTGTGCTTTGCTGAAAAGCGCATAGCTTTTTATAAGAGAAGAAACTACTAGTTTTGGAATGGAGTTGAATAGTGAGGCGCTTGCGTTTGGAAAGACGCAGATTGCAGCAGCTGCCCTGATTTTCCTTTCAACCCTTTTGTGGGCGTGCTCTTTTGGCTTGACAGGCATTGCCTCAAACGACTTCTTCACCTTCAAATTTCACATAATCCTTGGAAAGGCCTTGTCAGCAAACATGGCCCTGTTCCTTTTGACCTTTCCACTGCCAATTGCTTTTATGGCAACGTTTGCAAAAAGGATGGGAAAAGCCAGCCTCATTCTCGTGTCAATGGTGTCAAGCCTTTTTGCATTAATCGCAGCAATGGCCTTGTTCCCAACACTGTAGCAGTTGTGGATAGTAGCAATCTTCTACATAATTTCTGTTCCCTTTGTGATTGAAACCGCCTTTGTGAAATACGCTGAACTGAAGAGCTGGGTTACCATGAGGGCAATGTTGTCGGCCTGTGGCAAGGCAACCGCGCTTGTTTCAATTGGCCTCTTTGTTCTAAGCCTTGCAACCATTGCGCCAGAGCAGCAGCAGCACCTTGAAAGGTTTGAGGACTTTATGATGGACTTTGCCTACGACATGGTTTCCGGAAATTCACAGCAAACCATTTCGGCCGGGGTCATAGACCTCTTTATTGAGGCACAGGTTTCCACAATTGACACCGTTCTGCAAAACCCTGTTTACGAAAAGCTCAGGGAAAAAACAGACCCAGACGTAATTGGATTTGTCCTGCTGGCCGAAGCCCAAAGGCAGGCGCTTAGAAGCCCTGAATACAGGCAGGAAGTTGAAAAAATATTTGGCGGGGCAGGCGGCAGCGTAATGGAGCAAATTGACATAATGGAGATAATGAAGCAGCAGTTCCCGTTCATAAAAAAGCTTGAGGAAGTGATGCCGCTTGGAATGTGGATTGGGCTAATGCACGCACTTGTGCTGGCAAGCGTTTTCTCATTCCTTGGGCTGATAATCCTAAAGCCGCTGGCAGCAGTCTACGGCCTGACAGCAGACAAAACAATGCCCTCTTTTGGCAAAAGCCAAAAAATGACGGAAAAAACAATTAAATAATTAGCCCGACGCAGATATATTACATCTAATTGCCCCTGTGGTGTAGTGGATAGCATGTAAGCTTGCGGAGCTTGCGACTCGGGTTCAATTCCCGGCGGGGGCAAAGGAAACAATAAAATAGGGGTTTGGACTCAGTTATAGTGGTGAAATTCAAATGGTGACACCAAGAAGGGAAAGAAGAAAGGTCGGCGCCCGTGGGTTTGTTGATAGGCGAAAAGAGAATAGACGGAAGTCGAAAACTGACAGAAGAAAGGGCTTTGAAGTTCCCGATGAAGCAGAGAGCAAAAAATACAGAAAGCCTATGGTCAGAATCACATATGGCGGGTATAACCCACGGCCACCAAGCATCATGCCTGATAGGCGTTCTGGAAAAGAAAGACGTTCAGGTAGAGATAGAAGGATACATAAAAGAAGAAAATAAAGCAGGCTTTTAGTGCCTGCGAATCGTGTAATTCCCCCTCATACGAATTCAACCGTCTTATGCACGGCGGGGGCACTGGGTTATTTTCCTTTTTCTTTAACTGCAAACATTTAAATGAGATTGAATGTAAATTAATAGAATGTATGAATTAGTGCTTCAGCATAGATACAGAAACCAGCGCTATAGATTGGTACTTCGTTTCCCAAGAAGAGGCTACTACCTCAGAACCCATTTTGAAACAGGAAAAACAATTTACCAAATCCTGTTTGAACACTTGGTGGAAAAGAAAATTGTTTCAGCAGGGGCGCTTGCCAGAAAATATAAAAAAGTAAACCCCGTGATATCCCCTGGCATTTTTATGCAAGCAATTAAAAGAATAGAGACTAGCCTAAAAACAGCTCAAGATCCGAGATTAAAAGCGATGAAATTCGTAAGGCCTAAGATAGGCCATGGGTCACCACCCATTAACAGGAGATCACCAAATGCAAATTATACCGCCAGGCAACGGGAAATAATCGATGAAGCAACAAAAATGATGTATCAAAAATTCAAGCACCCAACAAGAGCAATGATTAGAATAGGATGCATGCAGATGTTAAAAAAAGAGGGCCTGGCTGAAAATGTGGCGATATCAAATAGAACGATCATAAAATGCAGAAAAAGGCTTGGACTTCCAACAAGTCCTGCTTCAATGGCAAGAAGAGGAAAAGCCAACAATCTAATAAGAAGGATCTAATTTCCCTTTTTTCAGCCAGGTTTTTAAAGCAGGTTAGACAATTAAACTAGTAAGATGCCAATAACAGTTAAATGTAGAGGAGGCTATTCTCTGGATGTGAATTCCAGGTTCGAATAAACCAAACAACCTCAAACCACGCTACTTCCAACCTCCAACCAGGTGAGAATCCCGGCGGGGGCAATTCACTTCCTTTTAGAGCCTAAAAAAACGATATGTTTAAATTCTGTAATTTACAGAATTGGCACTGAAATGAAGGAAGTGAAAATAAAGGGAAAAAGAGAACCAATTACCATGGCAGAGTGGAAGGACGTCAAAGACATCGTAAAAGCCCACTTAAAAGAATACAAAGACTTCTACGACGAGCTCGCAGAGTTATAATTGGGAAGTTTTACACGTGCATTATATTAAAGCGTTTTGCAAAACAATTTACTTTAACGCGGGAGTCCGATAGTGGCAATTCGGCCGGGTTCAGAGGACTCTTTTGCCAAAAAGCAGTTGCAGAATGGAAAAAAGAGTCGGAAAAGCCCGGTGGCTTAGTGCCTTCGGGGGTTCGAGTCCTCCCTCCCGCAATTGAATGAACGTCATTATAATCCACGGCAGCTTTGGCTCTCCCAAGGAAAACTGTTTTCCCTGGCTGAAAGAGGAATTGGAAAAGCTTGGCTGCAAGGTTTTCGTGCCAAAATTTCCAACGCCGGAAGGCCAAAGTTTGCAAAACTGGTTGAAGGTTTTTGAAGAATACAAGCAGTATCTAAACGAGGACACTGTTTTGGTTGGACATAGCTTAGGACCTGCCTTTATCCTAAACATTCTTGAGGAACTGAACAAGCCTGTTAAGACCGCAATTTTTGTCGCAGGATTTGTAGGCAACTTGAACAACCCAAAATTTGACGAAATGAACAAGACATTTACGGAGAAAGAATTCGATTGGGACAAAATAAGGAAAAATTGTCAGTCGTTTTTCGTGTTTTATTCAGACAACGACCCCTTTGTGCCAAAAGAAAGGGCTTTGGAGCTTGCAAGGAATTTGGGCGCGGAAGCTGAGCTGGTGCGTGGAGCAGGGCACTTTAACGAGGCTGCGGGTTACACAAAATTTCCGCTTTTGCTGGAAAAGATAAAAGAGTTAAGCAGTTAGGGGCTAGTTTTCTTTTATGAGAATCTTCTACGGCAGCGCGATTCAGGGTGCGAAAAATCGAGAGGAAAGAGCTGAAACAAACAGGTTTTTCATTGAGACTATCAAGGAACAGGGCTTTGAGGTAATGGCTGAGCACACTACCGGCAAAAGCCTGGAGGAGGCTACAAAAATTCTTGAAGAAAAGATTGGGCCAATTCCCAAGGAAGGGCTTGAAAGAAGAACCTACATTCAAAACAAGATTATTGAGCTAATAGAGGGCGACATAGCGGGAGCGATTTTTGAGGTGTCAATCCCAAGCCTTGGAACCGGTGTCGAAATAGCACACGCATACCTCAGGCCAAGAATGGGCCTGAAAGAGATTCCAGTTCTTGCATTGTATGAGAAAGACTACTGGCCAAACAAGCTGTCAACAATGATTAGGGGCATTGACCCAAAAAAGGTGTCTAACTTCACTTTGATGGAATACACCACTTTGGAAGAAGCAAAAAAACACGTTGAAGAATTCTTGGGAAAGATTCAAAAATAATTACAACGCTTGCCCAAAAACCTTTATTAAGCACTTTAGACCTATTTTTTGCTGCTATGCTGGTAAGGTTAGGGAAAGAGGATTTAAAAGTTGCCCTCAAGGACGTTGGCCTTATCCTCGAATACAGCGCTCTTACGTTCATTGCGCCGATTTTGGTTGGCTTGATTTATGGAGAGCCGTTGTCTGTGCTTGGCATTTACGCTTTGTGTGCAGTTTTTGCCTTTTTGGCAGGGCTTGCAATAAAGAGGGTTTTTGACTCAGAGCAGAGCACTGCCTTGAAGCACGCCTTTCTAACTGCGTCAGTCCTTTGGATAGTGTACTGTGCTTTTGCAGCGCTGCCATTTCAACTGATTATGGATATGTCTTTCGTAGACGGCTTTTTTGAGGCAATGTCGGCTTTGACCACGACAGGCTTGACTGTGATGAGGCCTGTCATTGACCACGCACCCAAAAGCCTCATCTTCTGGAGAAGCATTCTGAGTTGGATTGGAGGCGTTGGCATTGTTGTACTGGCAATGGCAGGCGTTTTAACTACGTACAGCAAGGCAAGCAAGCTGATTGTTGCAGAGGGCAGGGAAGAAAGGCTGAAGCCAAACCTTAAGAACAGCATAAGGCACATCTGGAACATTTACATTAGCTTGACCTTTTTTGGCGTGATACTGCTTTTCTTAAGCGGAATGGATGTTTTCTCTGCAGTAAACTACAGCATGAGTGCAATCAGCACAACAGGAATGGATATCACAAGCATGGGCTTGGTTGGCCTGCACAATTATGCAATTGACTTAAGCCTTATGGTAATAATGCTTCTTGGCGCAATCTCTTTCTCAGCCCACTACCTTGTGATAAAGAAAAGGAATTGGAGAGTGCTATGGCATGATGCAGAATTCAGGGTTTTGATGCTGCTTGGCTTGCTCTCAAGCGTAATAATTTTGCCAAAGATGGTCCTGTTTTATGGCAGCAACATTGTTGGCATAGAGCAAGCGTTCTTCACAGCGATTTCATCCCTGACCTGCGGCGGCTTTGCATTGGTGCCTCTAACAGACGTTGCGGCGTGGGGCGACTATGTGAAGCTTGTGCTTGTAGCCGTGATGTTCGTTGGAGGGAGTGCTGGAAGCACTGCCGGCGGAATAAAGATTAGCAGGTTCATAATATTCTGCAAGTCCATCTATTGGAGAGTCAAGGAAAGCGTTTTGCCTGCAAAAAGCTTTTTCAGCAGGCGCTTTGAAGGCCAGGAATTGGCTCAGCCTGAAATAAAGCAGGTCAGCCAGTTCATCCTCTTGTACGCCCTGTTCATTCTTGCAGGCTGCCTTGTTTTAACCCTTGCAGGAAACGATTTGGGCAACAGCTTGTTCGAGGTTGTTTCAGCGCAAAGCAATGCAGGGATCTCAACTGGCATTTCGCAGGCGGGAATGCCCTTGAGTGTTGAAATAATGCTTATTTTGAACATGTGGATTGGAAGGCTTGAAATAATTCCAATCCTCTCAATGGTTGGCTTTGCTTTGAGCATGAGGGGAAGGAAATAATGCTACATTTAAGAAAAAGGGTAACAAGAAGAATTGATAAGAAAAAAAGAATTCCCGCTAGAAAAAAACCAACGGCAAAGCCAAAGAAACCAAAAGTGGTTTTTGTGTGCGTAGGCGGCGATATGTCAAAGAGCGTAGATATCCCGCTGTTTAAGAAATTTCTAGCGAAACGCGGGCTTTTGGACAAGGTTGACGTAGATTGGGCTGGATTCGAAAGAAAGACTGAAGGAATAAGGGGAGCAGACATCGTAGTATCAAGGTACTTTGATGAACGACAATGGCCAGCAGCTACCATTTCAAGATTAAGAGAAACCATATCAAAGAACGCAAAAAGAGCAAAAATGCAGTTTTTATACACGCCTGAAAAAGGATCTGACTTTTATTCGGAAGAAACATATAGAAAAATTCTCATAAGTCTTGGAATAGAGACCGAGAAAAAGGATTAAAAAGGAGAAGAGGCTAATTTCTTAAGGGAAAAAAACATGTACATCATCATTATCGGTGCAGGAGAACTAGGCTATTACCTGGCGCAGCTTCTGTTGGAGGAAGC
>JAUWWX010000031.1 GCA_030616665.1 archaeon
CTGAATCCTTGGAAGCCCTGGAAGCCCTCAAATGCGTGCCCAAACTGGTCGTAGTTTGCCTTCTTCTGTGAATCGGACAAAACCTGGTATGCCTCAAGAATCTCCTTGAATTTCTCTTCCGCTCCACTATCCTTGTTCAAGTCAGGGTGATACTTTTTTGCAAGCCTCTTGTAAGCAGCCTTTACCTCGTCAATTGAAGCCCCGTGCTTCAATCCAAGCACATTGTAGTAATCCCTCTTTTCCGGCATGCCAAATCAGTTAAAACTAAATTGAAAAAGAAATTAAAAAGGCAATTTTTACTTCTTTTTTTCCTTGTCCTCGTCTTTTTTCTCGTCTTTCACTTCGTAGTCCGCGTCAACGACCTTTTCATTGCCTTCCTTCTCCCCTTTCTTCTCTCCCTTCTGCTCTTTGCCTGTTCCCTGCTGCTTTCTGGCTGCTTCCTGCGCAGCCTTTTGGTAAATCTCTGTGCCAATTGCCTGCATTTCTTTGTTCATTTCGTCCATCTTCGCCTTTATCGCTGCCACGTCCTTTGGCTCTTTGCCAAGCAATTCCTTCAGTTCGTCGTTCTTTTTCTTTACCGAGTCAAGCTTTGCCTTGTCTGCCTTGCTCTTCATCTCTTCAAGCACCTTTTCCGTGCTATAGGTTAAGGCATCTGCCCGGTTGACTGTTTCAATCTCTTCTTTCCTCTTTTTGTCTTCCGCAGCATGCTGCTCTGCCTCTTTCCTCATCCTCTCAATCTCTGCCTCGTCCAGCTTCTGCGATGCAACAATCTTTATGCTTTGCTCTTTTCCTGTTCCCAAATCCTTTGCCTTTACGTGAACGATGCCGTTTGCGTCAATGTCGAACGTTACTTCAATCTGGGGCACGCCTCTTGGAGTAGGGGGTATCCCGACAAGCTGGAACCTGCCCAAACTTTTGTTGTCTGCAGCCATTTCCCTCTCGCCCTGCAAAACGTGTATATCAACCGCAGGCTGGTTGTCCGCAGCAGTTGAAAAAATCTGGCTCTTCTTTGTCGGAATCGTTGTATTCCTTACTATAAGCGGCGTTCTGATGCCGCCAAGCGTCTCAATGCCCAATGTAAGCGGCGTTACGTCCAACAAGAGAACGTCTTTAACTTCCCCGCTTAGGACACCTGCCTGAATTGCTGCTCCATTTGCAACGCACTCCATTGGGTCAACACCCCTTTCAACCTTTGACCCAATGCTCTTCTCAACGAATTTTTGTACACTAGGCATCCTCGTTGGGCCTCCAACCATGATTATCCTGCTGATGTCTGCCGGCTGCAGCTTTGCGTCCGCCAATGCCTGCTGCAGCGGCTTTTCGCATTTTTTGATGATGGGTTCGACAAGCCGCTCCAACTTTGCCCTTGTTATCTTCATTGTGAGGTGTTTTGGGCCTGACTTGTCTGCTGTAATGTATGGCAGGTTGATGTCTGTTTCCATTACCGTTGACAGCTCAATCTTTGCCTTTTCGGCTGCCTCCCTGAGCCTTTCCACTGCCATGTTGTCCTTTGTTAAGTCTACTCCCTTATCTTTCCTGAATTCAGCAACAATATAGTCAACAAGCGCTTTGTCCATGTCTGTTCCGCCAAGCTGCGTATCCCCTGATGTTGACTTTACTTCAAAGACCCCGTCGCCAAACTCCATAACTGTAACGTCCAGTGTCCCGCCACCAAAGTCAAACACCAGGATTTTCTGCTCTTCGTCTTTTTTGTCAATTCCGTATGCAAGGCTTGCCGCTGTCGGCTCGTTGATTATCCTTATTACCTCAAGGCCTGCGATCTTTCCTGCATCCTTTGTTGCCTGCCTTTGGTTGTCATCAAAGTATGCCGGGACAGTTATGACTGCTTTTTCGATCTTGTCTCCCAAAAACTCTTCCGCATCCTTTTTTATCTTCTGCAGCAAAAACGCACTAAGCTGCTGTGGCGTGTATTCCTTTCCCTGGGCCTTGTATTTGAAGCCAGTGCCCATCTTTCTTTTGAAGGCTGTAAATGTGTTTAGTGGGTTGCTTACTGCCTGCCTTTTGGCTGGCTCGCCCACAAGAACCTGCTTTTCTTTTGTAAAAGCAACATATGAGGGAAATGCCTTGCCGTAAACGCTTGCTCCCTCCGCACTTGGAATTATCTTTGGCTTGCCTGCCTCCAAAAACGCGGCGGCTGAGTTCGAGGTTCCCAAATCGACTCCAATCACTTTTGCCATTTCTATCAATCCTCCTAAAATTCACCTAGCTACCAGTAAATGGGTTTTCCGGAACAAACTCTTCCGGCAGTTCCACAGGGCCTGGTTTCAAAATAATCATATCTTGTTCACCTTCACCCTTGCATGCCTTAAAACCTTTCCATTAAGCATGTAGCCCTTCTGCAGCTGCTACAGCACAATCCCATCCTGCTTTCCCTTTTCCCTGCCTTGCATAACGCATTCGTGCAGCATTGGGTCAAACTTTTCTCCAAGGCTTTTAATTTCCTTCAAACCATGTGAAAAAAGAATTGCAAGCAACTGTTTTTTAACCAATTCAATTCCCTCTACAACCTTTTCTTTTGAAATTGCCTCCTGCTCCCCAATGCTCTTTTCAGCCGCATCCATGCTGTCGAGCAACGGCAGCAATTCCTTCACAAGCCCAGCGTTTGCAACAATGACAAATTCTAACTTCTCCTTTTCCAAGCGCTTCCTGCTGTTCTCAAACTCTGCCTGCACCCTTTGCAGGCTTTCCCTCAATTCTTCTTTAGTCAATACTCTTATTCCCGACTCTTTTTTTTCGCTGCTTTTCTTTTTCTTTTCCATTAAAACACCAAATAACAAACTGTTTAATCCATTGGTTCGATTATTTCGTGTGGGTTGGTTCTCTTAATTTATTCTAGATCTTCTTTGCTTATCGGCCCCCAAATTTTAATTCCACTATTACAAAGATTCATTTTTTTTTTACCTCCTTAAATTTGTTTTTTAAAACACCAAACGTCCAAATTGTTTAAACGTTTACATATTTCTTTAAACAAAACCTTTATATTGTTTTCTCTGCCTTTTTCTTTTTATGACCGAGCGCAGAAGGGCTTCTTTTAAGATTGTCATCAGGAGAATTGAGAGGCCTTTTTCTAGCTCCTTAAAAAAGGAGTTTGAGTGGCTGTGCAAAAGCCTTGGCTTTTTTGAGCCAATTGACAGGGACAAAACTGCTTCCGAGATATTTCTGGAGGTGGTTAAGGCAACAGAGGAGGGCAAACCCCTGACAAGCAGCCAGCTTGCAAAGCGCGTTGAAATGAGCCGTGGCTCTGTGGTAAACCACTTGAACAATTTGCAGCGTAGTGGCCTGGTTGTAAGGCAGGGTCGCTTTTACTTGGCGAGTAGCAGGAGCATGTTCCGAACCATTGAAGAGATAGAGGAAGACATTGACAGGATTTTTGCAAAGATGAAGAAAACAGCCAGGGAAATAGACGAGGAATTCGGCCTGAGGGTTGAGGAATGACTTACATCTGCTAATTCTTGTAAAGGTGAACTACCCCAAGCTATTGCAGGGGGCTTCCTGTTTCATTGACAATGCTTGCTTCGGGCTTATGCCGTCAGTAGTGGCTTCGTCTCCAACAGGCGTTGATTCGGGTCGTTCCGACCCTATCCCTTTTATGAGTATGTTTTGTGCAGCGTTTATGTCTCTGTCTATTTTCAGACCGCAGTGTGGGCATCTGTGCATTCTCACTGCCAGTGTTTTCCTGACAATCTCTTCGCATCTGCTGCACTTTTGGCTTGTGTTCTTTGGATTCACTTTCACTACTCTTCCACCAGCACTTTCAGCCTTGAAAGAAAGTTTATTTGTGAAATCACTCCAAGAAACATCGGTTATTGTAGCAGCAAGATGGTGATTTTTTAGCATGTTCCGCACAGGCAGATTTTCCATATAGATTGTTTTGTATTTTCTTATAAGTGCGAGGCAGGTTTTCCAGCCGAAATCGTTTCTGGTGTTCGCTATTTGCTCATTCACTCTTGCCAGCTTGACTCTTGCCCTGTTTCTGTTATTGCTTCTTTTCTTTGTCTTGCTGAACTTTCTTGCCAGCATCTTTCTTTTTTCTGATGTTTTCCTCATGGGCTATGGGTGGTCAAAGAACTCGCCATCGCTTGTTGCAATGAAGTGATTTAAGCCCAAGTCTATGCCGACTTCGCCATCGCCAACCTTTATCCTTTCTTTGGGCACATCAGCACAAGAAACCGTAATGAAGTATTTCCCACTTTTCGCTTTTTTGATTGTCATTGTTTTTGGCGTTCCTTGTATTGCCCTGTGGTATTTCACATTCAGCCAACCGATTTTTGGAAAAAAGGTTTTCTTGCCTACGTTGTCTGGGTTGGTTATTTGTGGAAGCGTGATGCTGTTATAAGCCCCATATTTCTTGAATCTTGGGAAGCCTTTTTTTCTTTCGCCCCGCTTGATTCTTGCAAAAAAGTTCCTGTAAGCCTTGTCTATCCTATCAGCCACGTTCTGGCTGACTTGTGAGTGCGTTTCCTTGTTTCCCTTTACCTGCTTATACAGGTCTTTTCTTGACAGGCTAACGCCTTCATTCTTATAAGCGTCTTTTTTCAGGGCGAGGAGTTCGTTGTATAACAGCCTGCCTTTTTCTATTTGCAGGTCTATTTCACTTGCTTGTTCTTTAGTAGGATATGCCCTGTATTTGTAGGCTTTCATTTTCCTGGTGCTCCACAGAAATTTGAGGACTATTACAACCCTACTATTTTTCCCTTTTAAAGGCACTGAAAGAGAGCGGGTTTCCGGTGAAACTGCCCCTCTAAGGAATTTCCGGTGAAAACAAGGTTTGCTCCCATCTAACCCCTAAAAGGGGTTGGTTTTCCCGCTCACATGATAAACATATCGCCTTTCATCCCATACCTTTCGAAAGGGGGCTTCTCGGCGATAAAGTTAAAATTTTTATACTCCAAAGCACTTCTTTTTTCTGTCTATGGCCTTAATTAAAGAGGTTAAAAGGGAAACAGTGCGAAGGGAATGGCGTGCAATCAGCATGCTTTTTGCCCAGCTTGTTCTCTTATTGCTAATAGTCTTCCAGGTAATGCAGCTGGTTGGCCTGCATGTTGACCCTTTCCTAAGGCAGGTTGTCATTAAGCCGAGCCTTGACCCTGCAAACCTCATCGTTCTTGCAATCGCAGTCCTGCTGTTTGCCCTGCTCTACTTTGCCGTAAAGAAAAGGCAGCCTGCCCTTTATCAGGCCCAGAAAAGGGCGCCTGGAATCATCAAGCAGGAGGCGAAGAGGAAGCTGCGGAATGCAAAGGCTGATCCAAGGGTGGCTGCCCTGCTCTTGATTGACTTCATGTTTGTCATAGTAGTGATTCTTGCAATCAGGGCATATCTTGACCCTGAACTGGAACTGATTCCTTGGAGCGCAGCAGGTTTGGGCCCGCCACTAACAACAGCGGTGAATGCCATTATAGCCGTTGTCGTTCTAGCCCTGTTTTACTATATGTACAGGTTCACTGCTTCCTACAGGAATGGGTAGGTGTTGCTGCTTGAGGCATCCTTTGTACCAGCCGGAACCAAAGATTTTAAAGCCACATCTTGAGAGAAGCATTTCCCTTACAGAGGCAACCGTCTACGGGCTTGGCATCATTCTGGGAGCGGGCATTTATGCATTGATTGGCGAGGCAACTGGCATTGCTGGAAACAGTGTCTGGATTTCCTTTATCTTGGCTGCAACTGTTGCATCCTTCACCGCGTTAAGCTACTGCGAGCTGAGCAGCATGTTTCCGCGTAGTGCAGCGGAATACACGTACGTAAAGCATGCTTTCAACAGCAACTTGTTTGGCTTTTTGATAGGCTGGATTTCTTTGTTTGTTGCAATGATTTCCATTTCCGCTGTTGCACTGGGTTTTGCTGGCTACTTTCAGGCATTGTTTGGAACGCCCCTCGTCCTAACAGCCATCTCGGCAATCGCCTTGCTCTCAAGTGTGAATTTCTTGGGCGTGAAGGAAAGCGCAAGGCTGAACGTTGTCCTAACAGTGGTTGCTGTAGGCGGCCTGGTTCTCATAATCTTGATGGGTTTGCCATTCTTTGGCACAGTTGACTACTTTGCTTCCGTTGAACCAGGTTTGCCTCCTGCGTCAATGCTGAATAATGTTGCAATAGCAGCAGCCCTGATTTTCTTTGCCTACATTGGCTTTGAGGACATCGCAAACATAAGCGAGGAAACAATAAACGCGAAGCATGCTGTGCCAAAGGCAATTTTGATTGCCTTGGTTATCTCAACTGTTTTGTACGTGCTTGTTGCAATAAGCGTTGTAAGCATCGTGCCATGGAACCAGCTGGCAGAAAGTAGTGCACCAATTTCGCTTGTTGCAGGCACTGTTTTTGGGCCGGCAGCCGCAACCATTTTTTCCTTTATTGCCCTGTTTGCAACAGCGAGCACCATTCTGATAATCCTGGTTGCTGTGTCAAGGCTTTTGTATGGGATGAGCTCGGATCACAGCCTGCCAAGCATAATTTCAAGAATTCACGGCAGAGACAAAACGCCTTTTGTGGCAATAGTCATTACCTCAACAATTGCAATGCTTTTTGTTTTGAGCGGCAATTTAAAGCAAGTTGCTTTCATAACCAATTTCGGCATCTTTGCCCTTTTCTTCATGGTAAACCTTTCGGCAATAATCCTTCGCCTGACAAAGCCAAACCAAAAAAGGGTTTTTAGGATGCCTGGAAACATTGGCAAAATCCCCGTTATCTCCCTTTTTGGTGTAATTGCCTCAGTCTTCATGATAAGCAGAATTGACTTGAACGCGGCAATTTTTGGCGCTGTAGCAATTCTCCTGGGGATTCCTGCCTACTACATCCTTACAAGAATAAGATAAAACGCATCACATGGCACAAAAAAGTCCTGTCCATTAAAAACCATTCAAAAAAATAGAGCCCAATAAGGCATTTTCTTCATCTCATCCGAATTTTTTCCCTTCAATCCCCAAAGATGTATGCCTCCTTAAGCCAATATATATTATATATTGCCCCTAACCAAACCGGTTATGTAGAAGTCAAACCCAGTTCACGTCCACTGAATCAGTCCTCTGCCTTTGGTCAACTGCTGAGTCCTCCACATTCATTCTGTTTCCTGCCTTGAACTCAACAATGCCAAGCCATGCCGGCAGCAGCCCATTATCCAAACATGCCTCAAAGGGCGGCACAAAAAGCCTTGCCCCCCTATCTTCACACATCTTTCCAAGCATTTCCCTCATTCCCTTGCTTGCTGCCACGCCCCCGGTCAGCAGCAATTCCTTCTTCTCAGTGTGCGCCAATGCCCTTTCCGCTACCTCTGCAACCATTGCAAAGGCATTGTGCAGCAGCGAGTAAGCCAAATCCTCCTTCTTTTCCTTCCCAATCTTCTGAACGGCTGCAGTCTGCAGCCCAGAAAAAGCCAGGTCCATTCCCTTCACGGTGTAAGGCAACTCCACATACTTTTTCCCTTCAAAATACATTTTGTCCAAAACAGGCCCTGCCGGAAAGCCAAGCCCAAGCTTTCTGCCAAAAACATCCAGCAGATTTCCCAAGCCAATGTCAAGTGTTTCGCCGTAAACCCTGTACCTGCCCTTCTCATAGCCAATTATCTGGGTGTTTGCCCCGCTCACATAAACCACTATCGGGTCTTTGCAGTCAGTCAACGCCTTGCCAATCTCGACGTGGCCAACGCAGTGGTTTACACCAAGCAAGGGCTTTCCATTTGCCAAGGCAAGGGTTCTTGCAACAACTGCCCCAACCCCCAAAGAAGCCCCGATACCGGGTCCTATTGAGAACGCGATTAAGTCAATATCCTTTAATTTGACTTTGGCTTTTTTCAAAGCACTTTTGAGAACAGGTACAGCATATTTTTGGTGGTGCTGCCTTAGCTCTCTTGGAATAAGCCCACCTTCTTCAGTTACCACTGAATGTTTCTCATTGGCCAAAATATTGCACTTGCCACCTTTGTCTGAAACTATAGCTACTGATATGGTGTGGGCTGTCGACTCAATCCCGCAACAAATCATTTCAGCTCACTCAAACAATCCTATTCTGTGGTTTTCCTTCCAAGAACTTTCTCGCGTTTTCAATTGTAATTCTGCGCAGGTTTTGCTGCGCTTCCTTTGTCATCCAGCCATAGTCTGGTGTAAGCAAAATGTTTTTCACAGCCAGAAACTTTTTCCTCAGCTCCTCGTCTTCGATGTCTTCAAACCATGCAAAAACCTTGCCCTGCTCCGCTGCCTCATACACTGCTTCCAGGTCACACAATTCGTTTCTGCTTGGGTTAAGCAGGACAGCTCCTTGCTTGAGCAGCGCAATTCTCTTCTTGTTTAAAAGGTTTCTTGATTTTTCACTAAAGTTGCAGTGAATACTTACAACATCGCTTTTTCTTAGCAGTTCGTCTAATTCGCAGTATTTTGCTCCTTTCTTTTCCATTTCCAAGTTTCTTTCAAGAGAATAATAACATAGATTCATTCCAAAACCAAGTCCAAGTTCTGCTACTCTGCTGCCAATTGCTCCAAGGCCAACTATGCCAAGAGTTTTTCCCTTTAACTCCCAGCCCATCAAATGATGAAA